>DTTI01000029.1 GCA_012964825.1 Candidatus Neomarinimicrobiota bacterium | reverse complement strand
CTCCATAATCGTGGTATTGATATCCTGCCACAATTCGGTATAGATGGCTTTCTTGTCCCGAGTGTTAATCATCATCCGATGTTTTTCTGGATACTGACCGAAATGCTTGTGCTGCATTTTCCCTCTGTCAACCACGGCGCCATCAGGTAACTCATAATTCAGAAGCAACACCGGGCGAGGATTAACAATTTCAAAGTATCCCATAAATGGAACACCCCTTGTAATACTAAGCGCAAGCTGTTGAGCCAGCAGGCTTTTGCCCACGCCGTCCGTTGCCGCAAAAACGGTAACACCTTTCTCAACAATTAGGTGCTCTACAATCGGAGCTGGTGCTGGGATGCCTGAGTTTATCATTTCTTCAAATGTCATTAGCTTGTATCCTATGTTGTATGGTTTTTCGGTATTTATTAAATCGCCAAGGGTTTCATTCGATACATCAGATATATCCGTCCCTGTGGTGAAACTTTCGTCTAACTTCTCCCAATCGGTTTTATTCACAACAGTAGTTGGGAACGCACCTTTTAGTGCATCTACCACCTTCTGCTGACCTATATCACCCGCATCATCATAATCAAGCATTACACTGAATTTCTTGAGATGGCTGAGTGGTGACAGGTCTCTCGGAATGCTGGTGGCGCCATTGGTGAAGCAGACTGCCTGAAGCCCCAGCGACAGCATCCGAAGCACATCCTTGAATCCTTCGACTACATATGTGACCTCATTGGGCTTATATTTTTTTATCTGCTCCAAAGGGTACACTTGGCAGGTGAACTTCTTGCCTTCCGCTCTTTTCAAGAACCTGTTGATTGGTTTATGGAGCCAGCAATTCAACCAGCACTTACCATCCACACTTATAATTGGAAATGCGAAACATTCACCTTTATTCGACCAATGTATCTGCAATGGTTCTATAAGCTCCATATCCCACTCTTTAAGGCACTTTCCCGCATCGATTGGTACAAGTGACCAGTTAGTCACAGCTTCTGTTTTTCTGCAATAAACGCCCTTTTCCCGCACTTTCTTTTGTGGAGGTGTTTTTGCTTTTGCTCGAGGTGAAGAACTCTTGCTGTTACCACCTATATTTGTTCGATTTGAGCTTGTATTGGGTGCAAAACCTTTCCCGCGATAGAATGGTTTCGGGTCATTTCCAAACTGCTTAGCAAAATCAACGGCATCGCCTTTGAAAGGACAGCTAAAGCAATTAAACACCCGGTCAAATTCGTGAACGGAGAACGATGGTTTTCTGTCATCGTGGTCCGGGTGCGGACAGCTACCAATGTAATTGCCACCGCCAGATGGCTTGAGATTGGGTACATATGCATTGACCATTCGCCACCAAAGGTCTTGCACTCCGAGGTTATCAGAAATCATCATACATCTCCCGCCACTACCTCTGCCGAAGCCATTTTTTCAAATCGCTTTTGAGGTACAGATTTTTTCCTACGGCGGTTGAACATTTCAGAACGCCTTTTATCACATTTCTCCGCAAAGTTTTTCCCGAGACTCCCGCATATGTGCACGCCTCTGATGTGCTGAGCCATCTGTCTCTTCCATCAACTTTGGATTCAATCCGCTCTAACATTTCTATGATTTTGAATACTGTCATTTCTAATCTCCCATTTGGGTTTACGGGCCAAGCCCACCTTGGGCTGACCTTTTACCCTATTGTTGTCGTCTGGCGTTTTTTGGTGCTCAGACGACATTGGGGGGAGAGGTATTAGAGGAGAAGAAAGGTGAAGATATTTACCTGCGGGACGACAATGCCATCTTTCGGTTATATTCGGACGACATTAAACATCCGCCTAAAGTAGTGCCGTATGGGCCTCTAAATCGGGATTTGAGATATTAGTGCTATTAGGAAGGTTTCATCCAAATAGGACAGGTATAGTGCCACAGCTCACTATATTCCTTAAACATCTCTGCATCTTGGATGTCAATGCGTAACAATTTCCAGACAAGTTTTTTACCGAGTCTTACGGATGGCTCAACAGGGTACTTTCCGAACTCCATTTTCTCTTTGTGCAATATGGGTTGGCTATCGGTGATGCCGACTGAGTTCCTAAGCACAGCTTTCAACAAGTATATATTGTCTCTGGTGATTTCTGTAATGCCAATCTTCTCGCCCCATCGTTCAACAAGCTCATCAGGGTCTAAGCGATAGCTGGGGTCTATCCCGTGCATAATTAATATATCTCTCAGCTTTGGTTGCCAATCATCCATAGAGAGCACAACACCTTGTTGCCTATTGAGTGATTGATGAGACACACAAAGGTCAAATTTTCCACTGCTTCTTTGTTCAATCTCCAGAAGGACATCTCTCCAATCATCTCCAGCAGATAAAGGTGGGGGGTCAGGTTCACTTACAGTAACGGTTGCTGTTTCATCAAATGTACTTGACCAAAACGGCTCAATCTCATTATGGTCTACGATTCCATTCTGCTTGAACCAATCGTCAAATCTTAAAAGAGCTTTGGTATATTTGCTCTTTCCAACTTCATCTGTCAATCTCTGATGCTCCCTGAAGATGACATCATAGACTGACTTGTTGAAGACACGGAGAAATGGTAACGCTGAACGATACCTGTATCCCCGAATTATTCTTTCATTACCATCCTCGTCAATTTCCTTTTCAATCTCTTTCTCATCTATAACCAGCATTATGTTTCTGAGCCTGAATAATTCTTCATCTTCCAACTTCATCCAGATGCCCCAAACTCTGTCCATTACATTTGTACCTAATCCATCATCAGGAAGAAGGAACGGATCATTCTTTTTTGGATAGGACACTGCCCAAGCGGTAAACATCCACGGAGCGTCTTTATTTTCAGATTTTCCCGATTGGTATTCCATCATAGGGCGAAGTTCCTCTGGACGGACTTTTCCATCTGGAGCTTTTGCCCATTGCGTCCATACGATATCTGCGAACTCTTCTTGCTTCATCTAAGTAAGTAGTGTTTAGAC
>DTTI01000028.1:70613-116183 GCA_012964825.1 Candidatus Neomarinimicrobiota bacterium | reverse complement strand
TGAAATGATTTTGTTTTCTCAAACACTTGCGTAAACTTGGCCGATGACTGGAATAGGGTTGGGATAATAGAAGACGACACATAGTTGATTAATTTTTTGCAGGTTATTTTATTGGAGAGTTCGCTATGTATAACGATAATATTCATCTCGTAAAAAGAGAAACAATAACAAATGGCGAAAAATATGATTTTTTTATATACAATATGCTTTCAATCGAAAAAAAGCTTTCGGAAGGACAATTTGGAAAGGGTGATACTGTAATCAGCCAGGTAAAATATTACAAAGTAGTAGATAAAATAACTGGAGAGAAGCTTGACGTAAAGCTCAGATGTTCAAAAAAAATAGATGATGCTATGGAAGGGGCCGAATCTCGTGAGGCAAAAAAAATATTCAATAAGTGTTTAAAACAATTAGAGGAAGAAGGTTTACTTTGCCGATAGCTAAAACAGGTATACTATAAAAAGCCTTTTAAGTAGAGTGTAAAATGAAAAAGCCCATTACCACTCTTTTCAACCACTTTCCCAATCGCAACCTGGAAAATGACTGGGGTACAGTCAGAATAAAACATTCTCGCAAATTGTTGAGTAATTGTAACACCCGCCCGGCGGGATTATTGTTAATAGACATTTAGAACTGGTAAGTGCAATATTGTTTCATTGGAGTAATTCCTAATTAGGCTAATAATTGTTTAAACAACCTTAAACAAACACGGCGGAAATGCAATTCTACATAAAATCCCTATTCTTTGTGATTCCCACTTTTATAGTGCTTATTCTTTTTGAAGCGATAGCTGCGAAATTCAAAGGAGTAGAAATCAACCGTTCTGCAGATGTAATCTCAAGCCTGAGCTCCGGAATTACAAATACGATCCGTGATGGAGTAAAATTTAGCTTTGCAATCATCAGTTATGCCTGGTTGGTCGATCATATGACTGTCTATAAGCTGGAGCCCGTCTGGCTTGCCGTTGTTATAGCTTTTATGGTTCAAGATTTTTCCGGCTACTGGATGCATCGGCTAAATCATCGCGTAAATATTTTCTGGAACAGACATATAATCCACCACAGCAGCGAAGATTTTAACCTTTCCTGCGCCCTGCGCCAGTCGATTTCAAATACGCTACGCTTTTCGGCAATTTTTATGATACCCGCAGCATTGTTAGGTGTTCCTGCCGCAATTTTCGCAATTCTGGGCCCTTTGCATCTTTTTATGCAGTTCTGGTATCACACACAACTGATCGGTAAACTGGGCTTGTTAGAATATATCCTGGTTACGCCATCTCATCACAGGGTCCACCACGCGATTAATCCTGAGTATATCGACAAAAACTATAGCCAGATCTTAATTATCTGGGATAAGCTGTTTGGAACCTTCCAGCCGGAACTAGATAATGTAAACCCGGTCTATGGTACACTTAAACAGATGAAGACCTGGAATCCTATGATAATTAATTTCAAGCATATGTGGCATCTGATCAAAGATGCTTGGCACACGGAACGGGTCCTTGATAAGCTACGGATCTGGTTTATGCCCACCGGTTGGCGCCCGGCTGATGTAAAAGAAAAATATCCACTTCAGACGATCGCAGATCCAAAAAAACAAATAAAATATAATACGAAAAATTCACCGTTGTTGATTGCCTGGTCATGGACACAGCTTGTGATAACGAACATATTGATGTTCCATTTTTTTTCAATTATTCCAAGTTTCAGTACAACCATGAATTATCTATACGCGGTTATTCTTATTGCCAACATTTTCTCATTCACATCTACATTAGATCAACGCAATTATGCGTTGGCAGCAGAATCTGTGAAGTTGATTTTGGTATTTAGCTTGCTCTATTTTCAAAATTATAACTGGTTTGGTTTAAATGGCGTTTATGTTTATGCACTTATTTTATATTTCATTACATCATTTTTGCTGACGGTATATTTTAAAAATGAAAAAAAAATAAGTTCCCCCCATCCACATCCAGCATAAATTTCATAAATCATTTAGATCATCACGCTAGTCGATTAATTAGAAGACCTCCAATAGGTCTCATAGTTCGATAGGTTTGGGTTTGTAACTTTGCTAGCAGAGTTTTTGGTCTGTAGGAGTATTGATAATTAATGAATTATGTTAGAAGATAATGATAAAATTATTTATTATAATCATTCTGATCTTACAAAATATTGCCTGTCAAGAAAAATCAACGAACCCAAAACAGAAAATTCAAATCCAAGATATATCCATAGCTGAAGTAAATATTGGCAATTTTGTTTTTGATTGCCGGGTGGCGGGTATGTCAAACGATGGCGATGGTGTTATTCTCCTTCATGGTTTCCCTGAAACATCCCACATGTGGATCGATCTAATGAAACTGATTTCAGGTAAGGGACATAAAGTTGTTGCTCCAGATCAGAGAGGTTACAGCTCCAAAGCTCGGCCAAAGCAGATAACTGAATACACCATGAAGAAAATAGTGGCTGATGTGTTTTCCATTGCAGATTCTTTCGAATTTGAGAAGTTCCATTTAGTGGGTCATGATTGGGGTTCATCTATTGGCTGGGGGGTTGTTGCATTAAAGCCGGATCGTGTTCTTAGCTGGACAGCAATGTCAGTCCCCCATATGTTAGCATTTCGTACAGCGTATCAAAACGATAAAGATCAAAGAAAAAAGAGCAGATACTTCGGTTTCTTTAGACTTCCTCTTATACCGGAATTTTATTTTTCATTTAACAACTATCGAAATTTGAAAAAAATCTGGAGAAAGAGTACTGATGATCAAATTGAGGTTTACATGAATGTCTTCAATCAGGAAGGCGCACTGAAAGCTGCATTAAATTGGTACAGGGCTAACATTGGTACAAAGATCACTGATGATAATTTGATCACTTTCGGTGAAGTAAAAACGCCTAGTCAATTAATTTGGGGTAATAAGGATATTGCTCTGGGCAGGACAGGAGCTGAGTTAACTAAAAAATATATGATGGGACCCTATCAATTTGTTGAAATAGATGCTGGTCACTGGTTGATACAAGAAGCCTATGAAGAAGTTTCAGTATCAATATTGGATCTCATCGAGAGAAATACGATAAAATAATCATGTTGAAGAATCTCTTCTCAAAATAACTTTTAATTAATAGCTATAAAAATAACAACCAACCGAAAGTAGAGGATCAATTATGAAGAAGTTTACAGCTTTATGCATCACTCTGTTGCTCGGTGTCTCCCTTCTCACCGCGCACGATATGTTTCTGAAACTGCGATTATATATTGTTGAGCCAAATACAAGTATAACGGTCGCACTCTATAACGGAACGTTTGAGAAAAGTGAAAATATCATTACCAGGGACCGAATGATTGATGTCAGCATGGTAGATCCCAACGGTAAACGAAAGAGTATCGACAAAAAGCAATGGCGAGACGGGTGGTATGAAACTTTACTTGATTTAGAGATGAATAAAACCGGAACCCACGTGGTAGGTGTCTCAACAAAGACAAATACTATTGAACTCTCCGCCGAAGATTTCAATGGTTATCTGACACATGACGGGGTCACGGATGTTTTGGCGGAACGCAAGAAAAGTGGTGAAACTAATCAGCCCGCCCGGGAGCTTTACTCCAAACATGTCAAAACCGTGATTCAGGTAGGTACCAAACGAACCGGGTCATTCAACGCCAATCTCGGCTACCCAATTGAGATCATCCCTTCTCAAAATCCTTACAAACTTCAAAAGGGAGATGAAATGGCGTTCCAGGTTCTCCGAGACGGCAAGCCTGTAGCCAATCAACTTGTCTACGCAAGCCATGGCGATTTCCACGGACATTCCGATGATGGCAGTCATGAAGAAGCAATTACGACAAGAACTGATGCTAAAGGATTTGGAAAGATAGAATTAATTGAAAGTGGCGAGTGGTATATCCGTCTCATCCATATGGTGAAAAGTGACAAGAAAGATTTTGACTACGAATCGAATTGGGCTACTCTTACATTTTATATCCAGTAACTGTTTTTTCAGATGATCAAGTTAATCAAGATAATAATTTCTTTATTGTGAGCGTTATCCCAAAAAGCATAAATGGAAACCTCATCATGTAATGTAGATACAGGATCATGAGTATTCTTTTCAACTTTCGGTTAAAGAAAATAATTGATTGGATCGGGATTACGAATGAAGGTGTGGAAAAAATTGCCAAGCTCAGCTTCCTAATACCCAATGCCTTTGGTGTTTATATCATTGTAAGTCAGGGTTTGCTTCGCGGTGAAAGTTATTACGTCATCTGGATGGTAGTTTTATTGATGCTAATACTTTTGTCCTTCAGTTGGTTCTGCACATTACTAATTGTTGTCAGGACAGGTAAATGGTTATACGAGGTATTTTAGCAGTGAAACAAGTCGTTGTCACACTCCTAAACCAGTTTCTCAATCTCAACCTGGAAACCGACCTGGAAACGGTCGGCATGAAAGAGAGACAATGTTGAGGGAAAAATCCAATAAATTATTTTATGCATTTTTTCTTTTGAGTATTGTGTCCGCTCAAGACACTGTTGTGTCTGCTCAAGATTGGGCCAATTTTAGCCGATACAGAAATGAAAATGCAGAACTCGCGTTAACTCCTTCAAATGGGAATAGAATAGTATTTATGGGTAATTCAATTACTGAAGGGTGGAAGACGATTCACCCCGAATTCTTTTCAGGTAAACCATATATCAATCGCGGTATCAGCGGACAAACAACTCCGCAAATGTTATTAAGGTTCAGAGCCGACGTTATCAATCTAAACCCGGAACTAGTAATTATATTAGCTGGGACCAATGACATAGCTGAGAATACTGGTCCTTCAACCATTGAAATGATAGCCAATAATATTATTTCAATGGCTGAACTATCAATAATTAATGATATAAAGATTATTATTTGTTCGGTCCTACCAGTGTATGATTACACTTGGAAGACCGGACTTAATCCCGTTGAAAAGATCAACGCTTTAAATGAGATCATCAGGAATTATGCTCTAAATAATGAAATCATGTATCTTGATTATTATTCGTTAATGGTAGATGATAAAAAAGGGTTAATAAAGGATTACACTTATGATGGTGTTCATCCAAACAAGAATGGATACAAAATAATGTCCACTCTTGCAGAGGCAGCTATAGCAACTACACTTAGTAAAGAAAATTGATCCTTCTCAACCTAATTCCCAATCTTAAGGAGCCACACTATAGGGTAATTATTTGCAATAATGAAAAAGCCTATAACCACCCTCCTTTGTAACAATATGTAACACACCGCCAGATTCTTAAGTTGTATGAAAGTTATCGGTGCAGGATTCGGCCGCACAGGCACGCTGTCTTTAAAAGTTGCGTTAGAACTCCTCGGTTTCGGCAAATGCTACCACATGAAAAGTGTCATCAAACGGCCAAAACATATCAGGGCGTGGCGCGATGCGGGAAGGGACAAGCCAGTGGATTGGGACTATATATTTAAGAAGTTCAATGCCACTGTGGATTTCCCTGCCAGCCTGTTCTACAACGAACTAAAAACGAGATACCCAGACGCAAAAATTATCCTTACGGTACGGGACACGGATTCGTGGTATCAGAGTACGGTCAGGACTATTTACAGGGTGCCCTCAACTGTTCCGGTATGGCTGCAGCGTATCATTCCTCCTATGGGACAGTTTATTGAAATGACCGATCTGTTGATCTGGGACGGCCTCTTTAAGGGCAGGTTTAGCAACAAAGAATTTGCTAGCAGGGTATATCAAGATCATATTCAAAATGTGAGGCAAACTGTACCTGAAGAAGATCTGCTGATATTTGACGTGAAGGACGGTTGGGGACCGCTGTGTGACTTTTTGGGTGTGGGCATACCGGAAAATAGACCGTTCCCACACTTGAACACCAGTAATAGAATGATTATGACACTGTATTTTGCAAGGTTAATGCCGTATGTATTGGTCATTCTTGCAGTGATTACGGTTGGTTTACTATTTTTTGTCAGATGAATACTCTCCGAAAAGCAGGGAGCGTAGGTTCAAATCCTATCACCCCGGTAATCAAATAAGCCTGTCTGTCTATAAAGAAGGAGTTTTTCTTCTATCCCCGTAGGGCGTAAAAGAACAGCCCCGGTAGATGCATGGGGCCTGGCTTTGCCTGGAAATAAGTAAACCTCTTAGAAACATTGTGTGCCTGTTTGTTTTTTACAAACCAAGGCGGTTTAGGGAACATATGCATTTCACCTGTTATGAGATTGCGAGGAAACGGAGTAAAAGGCGCATAAACTACTGTCTTCTCCGGTTTTTCGAAAAGCCGTGAATTGTGCACAACACCCGTACCACTCTGGATATCTGATCTTACATGACCCGGGAAAGCTCCCCAGGTCGATTCCGCTGTCAGAAATGCCAGAGCGCACCACGCATTTACACCGATGGCACCGTAGCGCAAGTCCCCTATGGCATCTTCGAACTCAGCCCCAAGTTCTTTCATGGTCTTGGGATGGATGATGATACTAGCGCCCAGCGTTCCCCACAGTTTTTCATTACAGAACTGTACTGCATTCTGTAAGAACTCACCTGCATCAGCACCAGGTAGGGCCGTCTGACCCAGCACACCTACGAAGACCTCTTTATTGAAGACATACTGCTCGCGGTCATCCGCATCGAGACCGGTGATCAGCATTCGTGGTACCTGACATTCACCGGGTTCATCAAGTAGTTCGCCGTTGGGATATGCATTTTTCACGGCATCATAACGGTTACCAGCTCCGGTATAGTACGGTTCTCTGGGTGCCATACTCTCAATAGTGCTGCGAACACTGTCCAGCAGGCCCTTACTCCTGTCCCAGGTTCCCGGAAGGACCAGGATCTGACTGGCGATACAGTTAAAACCACCATTGTGCATTTTTTGCGAGGCGATATTCTCCGCCTGAAATTTGATGTCAGCTTCAGACCACGGCCCCGGCACAACAATGACAGGAGAAACACATCCCAGCTCGGCAGTCATGGATTTGTTCGTTATGGGCTCATCCCGTTCTTTCCGGGACTGGCCATCCGGCCCCGGCCCGTAAACAATAGCTTCATAGGTCTTGTCCCCGCCAGTGATGTGTATATGGTCAACATATTCATGACCACATAGATATTTGCCGATATCTGCCCCACCGGTAACGATCTGAACAAAACCGGCTGAGATAAAATCCTGAAAAATCTCAAGAAAGAATTCCTCAAGATAGTCGTTTAGAGGATGAAGTTTCAGTAGACAAACTGACTTGTGGGCAAACAGCCTATCAAGAACGTCCAAGGAAGGTATGCTGGTAACGTTGCCAGCACCCAACACAAGAGACAACTGCCCCTTTGATTCACCATTCTTATAAGCGACGGCCATATTATCGTGAAGGTTTTCCCGAGTAACTTCACTTTGCATCCACACTTCACCCCGGATACCATTCAGAAGCAGCCTGTGATAAATACTGTTTGGGAAAATATTCGCAATAATCTGTCCATCAGACCTTTCTCGGACCTTACCAATAGGAGGGGGTTTCCCTTGGCTCAGTGCCCGCAGCGTACCAAGAATACTGTCAACTCCATAAATGAATGCCCATGGTCCTGAGGACCACTCTTCACCCACGAGCGGTGAATCTGTGGGAATCGACTTTGCTTTTGCGGCAGCAAAGACCCAATCCTCTGCTATTGCTGCTGTTTTGCTAACCAGGCCCTCATAATAGGGAATCCTTTCCTCCATGGGCATCAGGGCCCATTCATCCTTGTGAGCCTTCAGGATATCAATAGCCTGATCTAAGTGTGTCGTGCCTACCATAAAAAGTTCAAGTTTCGACAAAGTTAGGTAATCTTATGGAATAACTTGAAGAAATTGCCATTAGCTGAACTACCACCTACTACATGACAAGTACTTTTGCCCTGACCACTCAAGAAACCACTGTATAATGAGGGATTTATTGTATTTTCCTCTCAGGACTTGTCACTCCGCTTCAATTATATGTAGGTTTGACAAGCACTGATGCAGAAAACGGATATACGCCCTTTTAAACAAACCTTTTAATATCAACATTATGTTTTTCAACCTAATTTGCCAATTTCAACCAGAAACGGGGATTTTTCCGTGAAGAAATACCTTCACACTATGTTTACAATTTTATTGTTACTGCTCCTGCTTGCTGAGTCACATGTCAACGGACAGAATATTGATCAACAGTACCCAGTAGATTGGGAAATGGTTGCCAAGATCCGGGAGGAAGGATTTCACCGTTCAGAGCTCCCCAACACCCTATCCTATATGACCGATGTTCTAGGCGCCCGCCTCACCAATTCACAGGACATGCGCCGGGCTCAGGCATGGGCCATGGAGGAAATGAAGCGTATTGGTCTGGAAAACAGGAAGATAGAACCGTTTATGGATTACGGCGTCAGCTGGGACAACACCTATTTTTCATTACATCTTTTGGAACCGGATTACCAGGTCATGGTCGGGTACCCCATTGCCCATACGCCGGGTATCACCGGCCGGAAAAAACTTGATGTCGTTATTGCGGATATAAAGACAAAAGCTGACCAAGAGAAGTTCAAAAACAAGCTTAAGGGAAAGGCGGTCCTGGCAACACCACCGCCAATCATTGATCTGACCCGCTACAGTGAAGGTGTCCAGCGGTGGAGTGATGAGGAGTTGCGGGAAAAGGCCGAAAAACCCATACCGCCTGGTCCCCGTAAACCTCGCCCCCCTGCCAATCCCGACCTGATTACAAATGTAGAACGGAACACTTTCTTTAAAGAAGAAGGTGCCGTGGTGATCCTTGAATCCCGTAGTGGCTGGCCCGGCGCCGTTCGCGGTTTTGCCCGACCCGGAGCCAAGATCGATAAATGGGCGCGAGAAGAAACACTGGCTCACCTGCCCATTGTCGCCGTTAACCCTGAACACTACAACCGTATGTACCGGATCCTTGAAAGAGACATCCCTGTAAAAATTAAAATAGAAATCGAAACCACGGTGGGTAAGAAAGTTCAAAAAGCCAGCAATGTTCTGGGTGAAATACCGGGGTCAGTCAAAAAGAATGAGGTAGTGATGCTGGGAGCCCATTTCGATACCTGGCACGCCAGCCCCAACGCCAGCGACAACACCTCCGGTGTGGCAGTTATGCTGGAGGCTGTCCGTATCCTGAAAGCAGTGGGCGCCAAGCCCAGGAAAACTATTCGAATTGCCCTCTGGTCAGGTGAAGAACAGGGAATCCACGGCTCCAGGGAATATGTCTACAAGCATTTCGGCAATCCTGATGACCCTGAGATCGGTTTGAAACCGGGCTATAAGAAATTTTCAGCCTATTTCAATCAAGACTATGGCCCAGGACAATACAGAGGTATTCATCTCCAGGAAAATGAACATGTTCGGCAAATCTTTACATCCTGGATGGAACCTTTTAAGGACCTTGGAATGACAACTATCTCATCTCAAAGTGTAGGGAGTACAGATCATGTATCTTTTGACCGGGTTGGCCTTCCGGCATTCCAGTTTTTGCAGGACCGTGTCGGCGGCACAGGAGGCCACACCAACATGGATTACTATGATACACTGCCCATTGATGACCTGAAAAAAAATGCTGTCATCATGGCTTCCTTTGTTTACCACGCGGCCAAGCTGAATGAAAAGTTGCCCCGGAAAAGGAATTGACACAGTGATTCTGACGTTGATTTTCACTCTATTCTGATCTCCAGGTTAATTGAGTTACTAACTCTTCAAACCGTTTCCTACTTAACTGACTCAGGTTGGTTTTACCGCCTTCGGTTGCTAGTTTCCCCGTTCGTGGGGTAGCTCAGGTTATTTAACTCAACAGTGGAGGTTTCTATGACGACACATTCCATGAGCCGTCGTGAGTTTGCCCGTCTTTTTGCAATGGGAGGTTCTGCCGCAATCCTGAGCCACCAGACATTGCTCGGTTCAAAGCCGGTAAGAATGACTGACCCAATTACGTCTGCCGGTACAGTGGACTGGAAAACTATAAGATCTCAGTTCCTCATGCCGCCTGAACTCACAGTGCTAAATGCTGCTAATCTCTGCCCGTCCCCTGCGCCGGTTCTTGAGACCGTTTACAATTACACGAAGCGCCTCGATAGTAAACCGGTACCGAGCTACCGGGCAGAGATGAGAGAGGTTAAGGAGAAGACACGTCAACAGTTGGCCAAATATCTGAGAGTAACCCCGGAAGAGATTCTAATCACACGAAACACTAGCGAGTCCAACAACTGGGTCTCCAACGGTCTCGATCTGAGAGCCGGTGATGAAGTAGTAATCTTTTCGGATAATCATCCTAGCAACAATGAGGCGTGGAAAGAGAGAGGTAAGCGATTCGGCTTCACTGTTAATGAAGTTTCTCCTCTGAATCCCCACCCCGGTTTTGACTACTACTTGGAAGCGTTTAAAAAGGCCTTGACTCCTCGCACCCGCGTCCTCTCTTTCACGCACCTGAGCAACACAGTGGGAGATCTCTTCCCCGCCAAGGAGCTTTGCGGTATGGCAAGAAAGAGGGGGATAATCACGCTGATAGACGGTGCTCAAAGCCTAGGTCTGCTGGATGTTGATCTTTCCGAGATTCAGCCCGACTTTTACTCCGGCAGCGCTCACAAGTGGCCATGCGGTCCCAAGGAGACCGGCGTTCTGTTTGTAAACAAATCTATCCAGGAGAGGTTTTGGCCTTCCATTTACAGCGCCTACAAGGGTCGTGAGGGGTTGGCCCAGACACACGAAGGACTAGGCCAGCGTGATACTCCCGCCATTCACGCCTTTGGGCAACAAATTAAGTTTCTCCGGAAAATCGGTCAGGAGAAGATCGAAGAAAGGAGCGGGGATATCGCAACCGAAATCATTGAAGAGCTTCAAAAGATAAAAGGTGTATACATCTTTACCTCGAATGAACGCGCCCTCCGTTCGGCGGTGGTCACTTTCCGCCCCGCTAACCTCGAGCCGGCGAAAGTGGTGAAAGCCCTCGAAGAGGACGGCATTGTCGCTGCTAACCTGGGAGGTGAGAATTGGGCGGGGGTTCGCTTTTCCCCCCACTTCTATAACTCAAATAGCGATGTGGAAAGGGCAGTAGGCGCCATAAGGCGCTACTTGCGAAAAGGGCTATAGGACTCAAATTGTGAGATCAAAACTTCTTCTGATCTCAATTGTGTATCTCTCCGCAGTTTCAGGACAGCCTGCGAGTGAGGTTTACTTATTCGATCTCAAAGAGGTCAATAACCACTTTTCAGTCTCTAACCCCGTTAATATCTCCAGCAATCGGGGATATGATAACCAGCCTTCATTCATGACAAATGGCCGGGAAGTTCTCTTCACCTCCACCCGCAACGGCCAAACCGATATTGTTCGGTATAACATGAGAATCAACAGGAAAACCTGGCTCACTGAAACAGAAGGAAGTGAATACTCCCCTATTCAAATTGGGAGTACACAAACATTCTCTGCCATTCTTCTGGAGAAAGACGGGACTCAGCTGCTCTACAAATACAACATGAGGAGCGGCGAAGGGGAAGTTCTCGTTCCCGATCTCAAGATCGGCTATCACAGCTGGGTTGACAAAAACCGTCTCATATCTTTCGTACTGGGCGACCCTCCTACCCTTCAGTCCTCTGATCTAAAACGGGGAACGAATACGGTACTGGACAATACCATCGGGCGGTCTCTCCATGCTGTTCCCGGAAGAGAAGTGATGAGTTATGTGAGTAAGAAGGAGAAACAGTGGACAATTAATTCATTCCACCCTGAAACGGGAAAGATCGGTTATATCGGCATGACCCATAAGGAGTCGGATGATTATGCCTGGACTCCTTCCGGAAAGCTCCTCACCGGGGAAGGCGCCAGACTCTACAAACTTGATCCCGAAAAGGAGCAACACTGGACGGAAATAGCCGACCTGAGCGATTTCGGTCTCACCGGCATCACCCGCCTTGCTGTGAGCCCCAGAGGTGATAAGATTGCTGTGGTTGTTGTCGAGGAAGTGTGCAGAC
Organism: Candidatus Neomarinimicrobiota bacterium; assembly: GCA_012964825.1. Classification (NCBI taxonomy): domain Bacteria; kingdom Pseudomonadati; phylum Fidelibacterota; species Fidelibacterota bacterium. Next base: position 104,184 of record DTTI01000028.1, on the reverse strand, counting down.
CTTCAGTTGTCTATCTTATTCGCCACGCTGAAAAGATGATTATCCCAGGGGAAGATGACCCTGATCTAACATCTGAAGGTTTCGAACGCGCTGAGGCACTCGCTCTTGCCATGAGCACTATTGAGGCAGGCGCTGTCTATTCAAGCCAGTATAAAAGGACACAGCAAACTGTAGCCCCGCTGACAAAAGCGTGGTCCGTGGAGGCAGTCGTAATATCGGCGGATGATCCTGAGAAACAAATAGACGTTCTGTTCAAGAATAATTGTGATCAGAATGTGGTCATTGCCGGACACTCTAACACTTTACCTGGCCTCATTGAGTTGCTGGTTATTCCTGAGAAAATCACAATTGAAGATGATCAGTACGGAGACCTTTATGTTGTACGCTGGAAGGACGGAATACCGACCCTGACAGTTGACCATGTAGGCAACTAGATGGATGTACCTGCAACATAGAAAATCGCACATGGAGAAAATTTTGTAGATTCCATAAGTTCAAAAAATCAGAAGTGGGGATGAAATCATGAAAAATCATAAATCACCGTTCATTATTCTTTTAGCTACAGCTCTATTGAGCACCTCCCTCACGGCGCAGAGCAAGTCTGTTTGGACCGATGAAAATTTTTCAGGGCTTAAGCTGAGGAGTATCGGTCCGGCACTCATGGCGGGTAGAATTGCCGATATCGCTATCCATCCCCATGATGACAATATTTGGTATGTAGCCGTAGGATCAGGGAACGTTTGGAAAACAGTGAATGCAGGCGTCACCTGGACACCCATTTTTGATGACCAAGGCTCTTACTCCACGGGTACAGTTACCATCGATCCCAACAACCCGGAAACAGTCTGGCTGGGAACAGGTGAAAATGTGGGTGGCAGGCATATGGGTTACGGAGACGGCATATACCGTAGTGATGACGGCGGACAAAGCTGGACCAACATGGGGCTCAAGGAGTCCGAACATATATCCAGGATCATCGTTCATCCCAACAATGCCAACATCATCTGGGTAGCGGCCCAGGGACCCCTCTGGTCTAAAGGGGGTGAGCGGGGTGTATTCAAATCCATAGATGGTGGTAATAAATGGAAGCAAGTCCTGGGTGACAAGGAATGGGTAGGTGCTACGGAGATGGTTATTGATCCTCGGGATCCTGAAAGACTTTATGCCGCCACCTGGCAGAGACACAGAACCATCGCTGCCTACATGGGTGGTGGTCCCGGCACAGCACTGTACAAAAGTAATGACGGTGGGGAAAGTTGGGAGAAAATGACCAAAGGTCTGCCCACAACCAACATGGCAAAGATCGGACTCGCCATCTCTTCCCAAAGTCCAGACGTTCTTTACGCAGCCATTGAGCTGGACCGGAGGAAAGGAGCTATGTACCGTTCCACAGATCGGGGGGTCACTTGGGAGAAAAGGTCGACCACAGTCTCAGGTGCCACGGGCCCTCACTATTACCAGGAGCTCTACGCCTCACCTCACAAGTTTGACAGGCTTTATCTCGTGGATAGCCGCATGCAGGTCTCCGAAGACGGTGGTAAAACCTTCAGACGGATGAAAGAACAGAACAAGCACGGTGACAACCACGCTATCGCTTTCCGTCCAGATGATCCCGATTACCTTCTGGTGGGAACTGACGGCGGTCTGTATGAAAGTTTTGATCTAGAAGAAAACTGGCGATTCATGGAGAATATGCCTATTACACAGTTCTACAAGGTGGCGGTAGATGACGCCGAACCGTTCTATAATATCTATGGAGGCACGCAGGACAACAGCACCCAGGGCGGTCCGTCAAGAACAGACAATGCACAGGGCATTCAAAATTCTGACTGGAGGGTGGTATTGGACTGGGACGGTCACCAGCCTGCTACTGAGCCCGGTAATCCTGACATCATGTACGGACAGCGTCAGGAGGGAACGTTGTCCAGAATCGACCTAACCACCGGTGAAGTGGTGGACATTGTTCCCCAACCTGGTGTTGATGAAGACTATGAACGCTTCAACTGGGATGCGCCCATTTTTGTCAGTCCCCACTCCCCCACCCGGCTTTATTTTGGCTCACATCGGCTTTGGCGATCTGATAATAGAGGTGATAGCTGGAAAGCTGTGTCAGGTGATCTCACGCGTAACGAAGAACGTTTTTCTCTCCCAATTATGGGAAGATTACAAAGCTGGGACAATGCATGGGACGTGGGAGCCATGTCCACCTACAACACCATAACTTCCATTGCTGAATCCCCCCAAAAGGAAGGGTTGATTTATATCGGTACCGATGACGGTCTAGTCCAAATGACCGAAGACGGTGGTAAAAACTGGAAGGAAATTGAAGTGGGCACACTACCCGGTGTCCCCGCCACAGCTTATGTAAATGACATCAAAGCGGATCTCTTCGATGCCAACACCGCTTACATAGCCTTGGACAACCACAAATACGGTGATTATCAACCCTATCTCTATAAAACTACCAACGGAGGCAAGAGCTGGCGTTCCATAAAGGGAAACATTCCAGACAGGACACTGGTATGGCGCATTGTTCAGGATCATGTCAAACCTGAATTGCTATTTTCTGCCACAGAATTCGGCATCTACTTTTCTGTCGATGGAGGTGAAGTGTGGACGAAACTGACAGGTGGTGTCCCGGTTATATCGTTCCGTGATCTGGCCATTCAGCGCAGAGAGAACGATCTTGTGGGTGCTTCTTTTGGTCGGAGTTTTTATGTGTTTGACGATTACACAGTTCTTCGGGGGGTCTCTGAAAAACAGATGCAGGAGGAAGCAACACTTTTCCCGGTCCGGAAGACGTGGTGGTACATCCCCAGGTCACATCTCGGCTTTTACGGCCAAAAAGGTGATCAGGGTGCCGACCACTTCGTTTCACCCAACCCACCGCATGGTGCTGTCTTCACTTACTACCTGAAAGATGATTACAAAACATTGAAAGATATCCGGCTGAAAAAAGAAGAGTCATTAAATGAAAAAAATCGAGATGTTCCGTTCCCTGGTTGGGACGCCCTTGAGGCTGAACGGCGGCAGGAAGAACCTAAAATCTGGATCTCTGTGGAAGATCGCGGTGGCAACGTAGTCAGGCGAGTACCTGGGATTGCTAAGAAGGGATTTCATAGAGTGGCCTGGGATTTAAGATACCCGGCCCCGGATGCCATCGAATTGGAAGCCAGCGGCGAAGAACCCTTGTTTGATGAACCGTCCGGAGGCTTCCTGGCACCGCCCGGAACTTACACAGCCACCCTGTACAAACAGATGGACGGTAAAGTAGAAAAACTGTCGGAAACAGCGCAGTTTGAAGTAGTTCGTCTCAGAAAAGGGGCACTGTCTGGTGCCAGACCCGCAGATGTGGCTAAATTTTGGCGAAAGTATGAAGATGCAGCCCGCTCTGCCAGTGCGCTTAACTTGGCTTTCAATAACGCTATGACTAAAGTAAAAGGAATGAAGTTGGCATTGGCAAACTCCACTGCCGATGCCGGAGATCTTGACAAGCGTCTCCACGATCTCCGTATGGAAATTCTGGAGCTGGAAGGCAAAGTATCCGGAAACCAGTCTAAAAATGAGCCCGGTGAAAAAACAAAACCGACCATCACCGATCGCCTCTTCTCCGTATCTCGTGGCGTAGGCCAGTCCAGTTATGGTCCTACGGAAACCAACAGAATGAGCTTGGAGATCGCTATGGATCAGTTGACAGAAGCCAGGAGAGACCTGGAATCAGCACGGGAGAAAATGTCCGAACTGGCGCAGGACTTGCTTGAAGCCGGTGCACCTTGGATAGAAGGGGAACCTCTTCCTCGGCGTTAAAACCAGTTCGCAAGAGTTCTGGCGATTCTTTAGCATAGTCAGTGCTTGTAAGCTATGCTTCGTCTGATAGTTTGTATTTTTATACATTCCCTCAGTTATTGATACCATGTTATCGGTAAAAGTATTTATAATAGTGGCTGTTGGTCTGATATTCTTGTCCTGTGATCTCGCAAACCAGGAGAATGAAGAATCAAACGGTTCTATTCTCGGAACTTGGGAACAGACTGAAAAAAAGACTTCCGTCTCATCCGGCTGGGTACCGGTGGGGAGCAGCTCATTTTACATCGTCACCTTTGAATCGAACGGGACGCATACCATTCAGCAGGGAAACTTCATCAACAGGTACGACTGCACCGGTACGTGGATTGCCAGCGGAAACGCCCTGACTATGACCAACGACTGCGGACGCGGGGAGAGTAAAGAAAACTTACACTACAGTATTGCTGACACTACTATGACATGGGTATATGATTTTTCAGAAGTTGGGAAAAAGTTTAAGTTGGATTCCAGTCAGCTCTGATTGATAAATATGGCTGCCTACTTACTTTTTTTCTTTCTCGGATTCCTTGCCGGTGGTCTCTTTGTATTTGTTTACAGCCTCAAGACCATCAACCAGATCCACAAAGATTATCGAGATGGGAAATATGAACGTGATGAGGAATCGGGAGAGATTGAAAAAGAGGAACGGTGAAGTCTTCCTGGAACGGATGCGGTCGCCTGAAATTGACGCTGCCATTGAATCAGGCACAACCACTGTTATTGTTCCGTGTGGTGCAGTGGAACAACATGGTCCCCACCTCCCTCTTTTTATGGATTCCGAACATGGAACTTATCTGGGAGCCGAAGTGGCTAAACGCCTTGGCAATACCCTTGTGGCACCCACCATCCGGGTAGGATGTTCAGAACATCATATGAGTTTTCCGGGGACGATCTCTCTTCAGGAAGACACTTTCCACGCCGTTTGCCGTGACTATTGTGCAAGCCTCTCCCACCACGGCTTCACCAAGATATGCATGCTTCCCTCTCACGGCGGCAACTTTAAACCACTGGATAAAATCTTGGATAAATTGAACGGTGCTGTGGAAGAAGGGTGCAAAGTGGTAGCATACACCGACCTGATTGAGCTGGTTAAAACATGGAAAAAAGTCGTCGATGAGGAAAATGGTTTGGGTCATCGCGTGGGAGGTCATGCCGACATTGCCGAAAGTTCACTCATGCTTCTCATGCATCCGGATCTGGTAAGAAAAGAAAAAGCGGAAAAAGGATTTTCAGCTGAACTGGATGAAGCAGTTATCCAAAAGATCATAGATGACGGTTTCCAAGCGGTGACACCCAACGGTATTCTGGGAGACGCCCGAGGTATGTCCAAAGAGATTGGTGAAAAGTGTTTAACTGCTTTGGCAGACGTCGTCGCTGACTACTTCAGGGATGCCTAAACGGGAAGGGTCAGCTGTGATCTACCATTATCTTTCAAAGATCCTTGTCTGGGGTCTCTACCCGCTAACACTGGGGATGGGATGTCTTCTACTGGCATACTGGTTTGAGCATAAACGGGACAGGCGTCTGTTCAGACGATTTTTCTTTGTCGGCTTTGCAGTACTATATCTTTTCAGTATTACACCGGTACAGAGACTTCTTGTCCGCCCGCTTCGGGTAGCTTCTTCTAAAATAATGTCAGAGATTAAAGCTGATGCCATTATTATTCTTGGCGGTGAACCGGCACGATCGCTGACAGGAATTCGACTCTTCAAACAAGGAGTTGCCCCAGTAATCGTCTCCGCTGGTGGAAGTGGAGAACTTCTTCAGGAGGAACAGAAAGAATCTCACAGGATGACCGATTTCCTGGTGGAATTCGGCGTTCCGAAAGATCGTATCATTTCAGAATCAAAATCAAAGAACACCCGGGAGAACGCCCTTTATACTAAGGACATGATGGACAGTCTGAATATTCATACCATCGCACTAGTCACTTCATCGATACACATGCGGCGCTCAGTAGGCGTATTCTCAAAACTAGGTTATGATGTAATCCCTGTAGGAGCAAGACTCTTTCGGATGCCCAAAAAAAGAGAACGTTTTGACCCCTTCACTCTGGTCCCCAATGTAGGAAACCTTTCCCTTTCCACTCAGGTCATCTATGAGTATTTTGCTTTAATTCTTTACAAAGTTCTCAACTGGGTGTGACGGGCAAGACTGATCAATCATCAATGATGGCACCGCGTTTTCGCGATGTAGCTACCTTTATGCGAGTGCCATATGTGGAAGATTTTTCTTCCATTGACATTGCGTTTGTTGGTGTCCCCTTTGACGGCGCTGTAACCAACCGACCCGGCGCCAGGCACGGTCCGAGACAGGTGCGAGACATGTCCAGTATGATGCGTACCACCCACCACGTCACTAAGATCAACCCCTACGATCTTTGCAGAATCGGTGACGTGGGTGACGTTCCTCTCACCAACATTTATGATCTAACTGAGGTTAACAGACAGATCGCCTCATTCTATAAAGAGTTGGTAAAAAATAATCTTATCCCACTTTCCATTGGTGGGGATCATTCTATTACCTACCCTATCTTTCAGGCAGTGGCTCAAGACGGACCCATCGGTATGGTGCACATCGACGCTCATACTGATACCTGGGACCAATGGATGGGATCAAAACTGAATCACGGGGCACCGTTCCGCCGTGCTGTGGAAGATGGATTGTTGGACCCGAAAAGGACCATTCAGGTCGGTATCCGGGGAGCTCAGAACTCTGACGAAGGGTGGAAATTCTCCCAAGACTCAGGTATGAGAGTTATCTTTATTGAGGAGTTCAGAGAGCTTGGTGTTAAGGGTGTTTTAAATGAGATTGAATCTGTTATTGGAGAGGAGAAAAGTTATCTTTCCTTCGATATAGATTCTATTGACCCCGTCTATGCCCCCGGCACAGGGACGCCGGAGATCGGAGGACTAACACCGTACGAAGGTCAACAGATAATCCGTGGATTGAGACACAAAAATCTAGTAGGAGCTGATGTGGTGGAGGTGAGCCCTCCCTTTGATCAGTCAGGAAACACAGCATTGGTAGCGGCCACACTTGTTTATGAAATCCTCTGTATTCTGTCTGAGAACGTGAGTGATAATTGAACCGTACGGCATGAAGGAGGTACTTATGAATACCAATTCTATTAAACAAAAGAGACTGCCCTTCGCAGAATTCATCTCATTATTGTTGATCATTTTCTTGGTACCGGCCTTGTCTCAAGATATTTCGCCTGACCAATATGATCAGCTGAAATACCGGCACATCGGCCCCGTGGGCAATCGCGTTGTTTCTGTCGCAGGCATACCCGGTAACCCTTTAACCTATTACGCCGGTGCTGCATCCGGTGGAATCTGGAAAACTATTGACGGCGGCTTGAACTGGCAGCCCATTTTTGACGGGCAACCTGTGCACGCCATCGGTGCACTGGCAGTGGCATCATCTGATCCAAATGTTGTCTGGGCAGGAACTGGAGAGCCTTTCATCCGGTCCAATGTTTCCATTGGTGACGGTGTCTGGAAATCTACCGATGCCGGCAAAAACTGGACTCATATGGGGCTTGATAAAACAGGAAGAATCAGTCGTATGGTCATCCATCCCACCAATCCTGATGTAGTCTACGCAGCATCCCTAGGTCATGCCTATCTCCCGCAGAAGGAGCGCGGGATTTACAGAACAAAAGACGGCGGAGAAACCTGGGACCTGGTCTTGGCAGTGAATGACAGTACAGGTGCATCTGACCTGGTGATGGACCCCAATAATCCGAGAATCCTATTTGCCGGAATGTGGCAACTTGATATTAAGACGTGGGGACGGGAGAGTGGCGGTCCGGGCAGTGGGCTTTTCATGACCAGAAACGGTGGTGACACGTGGGAACGGCTTAAGGGCAGTGAACTTCCGAAGCTCCCCGTTGGGAAAGTAGCGGTTTGTAATACTCCAGCCAATTCCAACCGTATCTATGCTCTAATTGAAACTGGGGACGGTGTCCCTTGGCACGGCCGAGAAACGGAATCAGGGGAACTCTGGCGTACGGACAACGGCGGCAATACCTGGAAACTGGTGAATCACAATCGAGACTTGGCAGGACGGACAGCCTATTACTCGAGATGTGCCGTCTCTCCCGATGATCCTGATGAAGTATATTTCCTTGCAGCAGCATACAGCACGACTAAGGATGGCGGCCTTACTTCTGAAGTAATCACAGATGCTGGCCGCCCAAACTGGGACCATCATGACATGTGGATAGATCCCACCAACGCTGACCGGATGGCAGTGGCCGGAGACGGTGGTGTTGCCATTTCAAATAATCGGGGGAAAACATGGTTCCGGATACAGCTACCTGTTGCTCAACTGTATCATGTCACCGTGGATAATAACGTTCCTTATTACGTGTATGCCAATCGACAAGACGGGCCTTCTACCAGAGGTCCCAGTCGAAGCAGGACAGGCGGATTTTTTGGAGGTGGCATATCGAGAGGCATGTGGCATTCTGTAGGTGGTGGCGAAAGCGGTTTTGCCACCCCTGATCCAATCGATCCTGACATCATTTGGTCCAGCGCTTCCGGTGCGGGCGCTCGAGGTGGCATTGTGGTTCGATATAATGAAAAGAACCGTCAATATAGACAATTGGAAGTGTGGCCCGAAAGCACCGGTGGGTGGCCAGCCAAAGGTTTGAAGTATCGCTTCCAGTGGACTTTTCCACTGCATATTTCATCTCACGATAACAATACAGTCTATGTGACAAGCCAACATGTCCACAAGACCAGAAATGGTGGACAGAGCTGGGACGTTATCAGCCCCGATTTGAGTACCAATGATGAGAGTAAACAAGGCATTTCCGGTGGTCTTACACCTGACAACATTGGCGTGGAATATTGCTGCGTCATCTATGCTTTTGATGAGTCACCTGTAGAAAAAGGTGTGTTATGGGCCGGAACAAATGACGGTCTTGTCCATGTTAGCCGAGACGATGGAAAGACTTGGAAGGATGTTACTGGCAATATCCCCGCTCTCCCGCCTCTTGGAACTGTGCGGAACATAGACGCTTCCAAATGGGATGCTGGCAAAGCTTATATCACTGTTGACTTTCATCAAGTGGGTAATTTTGAACCATACATTTACAAGACTGAGAATTATGGCCGACGATGGAAAAAGATTACAAGGGGTATTCCCAGCAGCACCCTCAGTTACACGCGGAATGTCCGGGAGGATCCCATCCGACCGGGGCTTCTCTATCTTGGTACCGAGAATACTCTCTATGTCTCCTTGAATGACGGAGATAATTGGCAGCCTCTCATGAATAATATGCCTGCTTCCCCCATGTACTGGATCGTTATTCAAGAGGAATTCAATGATCTTGTAGTAGGAACCTATGGCCGCGGCATATGGATCTTAGATGATATTACGCCGCTTCAGCAACTGACGGATGAGGTAACATCATCAGATGCTTATCTGTTTGAGCCGAGAAAAGCATACCGTTTCCGCTCCATGACGTCCCCCTTTACAATGTTTGATGATCCATCAGCTGGTGAAAATCCGCCCTATGGCGCATCAATTAACTACTGGTTGAAACAAGCATCTGATGACAGTGCTACAATCAAAATTTCAGACAGTTCGGGCAACCTGATCAAGAAAATGAAGGGACCGAGTGTTGCTGGCATTAATCGTGTCTGGTGGAATCTGCAAGGCGAACCAACCACCAAGATTGTCATGCGGACCAAGCCCCTTTACGCTGACTGGGTCCAGCTCGACGAAGAAGGTACACGGGATGCTGTTGTGGGCAGGATTTCAACTTTGGCACCTCCCGGTACATACATCGTGGAACTCGAGACTGGCGACCAAAAATCCAGTCAGAGACTAGCAGTGGTTAAAGACCCTCATTCAGAAGGCAGTATATCTGACATTGTTGAGCAGACAGAAATGGTCCAGGATATTCAGGCTGACATGAACTCGGTGGCATCTTTCATAAACAGAATCGAGATAATCCGCAGCCAGATCTATAACCTAAGGACAATGACTGAAGATCATGACGCAGCTGATGAGATTGCATCGGCTGTTGAATCGTTGAATGAAAAACTCATTGATGTAGAAAGTGAACTGTATCAGATGAAACTTACAGGCACCGGTCAGGATCGCGTTCGGTGGCCTACCAAGTTAGCTGGCAGGCTCAATTATCTCGCCGGCAATGTGGCGGTGGCTGATTTCCCTCCCAATGATCAACAACGAAAAGTCCATCAAATTCTGAAAGAACGGCTTACAAGCTATGAAAGACAGTTTGATGAAATTTTGCGTGATGATATTCCAACTTTCGATAGGCTGTTGAGAAAGCACAATCTCACAGGTGTGATTACTGGAAAGTGAGATTGCTTTAACACGATTGAAGGTTGACCCATCAGCTTGATTCTCAAGCTCCTCTGGTCATTCCTTATTTTCCTCTGGCCCGTCACTACATCTGCTCAGCAAATAAAGGATGGATTTTCTCTCATTCTTGGACAGAATAGTTATGAACTAAATGAACCTGTTCCACTGGAGGGGCTTGCTTCAAATCTCTGGGTACATAACCCTTTTGGATACCAATGGGAATACAGTCAACTGACAGCTTCAGGCGGTGGACTGGTCTTTGGCATGAAATATTATGCTGGCCCCCGTTTTAGGTGGCGGAAGATCACACCCAATTTTCATTTTGTGTCTTTTGAAGATGGCCTGAGCTATATGTTGGCTAAAGATCCCATCTGGGAAGAAGTGAATGTTCCCCATTCAATAAGCTGGCGGAAAAGCTATTTGGGCTTTGGTATAGAAGCTCCTGTTGGAAAATTCATACGTCTCGCCATATCAGGTAACCATTATTTCAGAACCGGAATTAATGCTCACTCAGACTTTTATAATCACCAGTTTCGCGCTCGAAATCAGAATTTCACATCAATTGCACTTTCTCTCTCTTTCTCATTTCCCACCAAGATTGGTGAATGGCGTCTGGGAACCACCAATGAATTCGGTCGTCATTTTGTTAATACCACTTTCCCTATGACGGCATCCTCTACTACCCATTTTGAAATACCTCTCGGCTTTATTCGGTCCCCGACCAAAGTGCTTATCTCTGAACATCAATTGGCAATGTCTAACCTGCGTTATAGAGTACTAAGGACAGAGAGTCGACTAAACAAAGTGATTATATTTCGGCAGTATAACAACGGTGTCCAGGATTACACTACACTCTCATCAAAAGTAAAAGGAGGAATTGGGAGCATCCTTTTTTTCAATCTCATTTTTTTAGAAAACGTAAAAAAGGATTCAATCGAAATGTGTATTCAATTCAATTTGGATGAATTTTCTTGGACTGGTCTCACAACTTTGTCTCACATCGCCCTTATAGGTGATAATGGGAAAGCGGTCTATTTCTTACCCACAAGAGCATTTGAATCTCAGTGCGGTCACCTCATAAGTAAAAATGACTTGGAGCATCTGATCTACAGTGACCGAATAATAGCTGAATTTCACGATGTCGGATTCGGCATTATCATTAGAGTGGACAATATGCTCCGCGTGCAGCAGAATTGGAGAATTCTCTATGAGGATTATCTCAGAGAGCGATTTGAAACAAGCAGTGAAATGTAGAACAATTACTCTTGATCAATGCTCCAACATGTTCATCTTTATTGAGGTGATTTTCCTGTAACTAAGTTGAGTTATTCCAAACTAATTCGTACTCGCTCTAACAAATTCTTTGTCGCCCTGATCCCATCCATTTCAGAAATATTCTGCCCCTCATATTCTATCCCCACATAACCTTTGTAACCGGCGTCAAGAACGATCCCCATCATCTTGAAATAATCTGTGTTAATCTCATTACCGTCTGAATCAAAATCGTGGCTTTTTGCACTTACAGCCTTGGCATAAGGCATCAGTTCGGCGATCCCTTTGTAACGATCGTACCACTCACCCTCGCTCAACTGGAAGTTCCCAAAGTCGGGCAGTGTGCCGCACCGGGGATGATCTACTTTCTCTATCACGCCCGATAGCCATTGACCGTTGCTTGAAAGACCACCGTGGTTTTCCACAATCACATTGATACCGAGATCATCCCCAAATTCCGTCAAAGTTCTGAGGCCGTCCGACGCCAGTTTCATCTGCTCTTCCCAACTACCCTCGCTCCTGGCATTTACCCGAATGGAGTGACAGCCCAGATATTTCGCCGCCCTCACCAATTTATGATGATTCTCAACGGCTTGGTGCCGGGCCTCACTGTCCGGATCTCCAAGATTCCCCTCATTGTCGCACATGATCAGAAGGCTTTTCACTCCTTCACTGTCAGCCCGAGATTTCATCTCTTTCAGGTAGGATTGGTCCTCCACCTTGTCAAAAAAGAAAATGTTCACATATTCAATAGCGTCTAAACCAAATTCATTTCTGGCGATGGAAGCAAAATTAAGATGTTCCACTCCTCCGGCCCTGATTGCTCTATGGAGCGACCACTCCGCTAAAGAGATTTTGAATGACGGCGTACCAGAACATGAGGTTAAACCGGTACTTGTTACACTCATGATACTCACACCTCCAGCAAGTCCAATTGATTTTTTAATAAATTCTCTTCTTCCAATCTGTTTCATCCTATTGTTTGACCTCATTTTTTCCCCTGGAATATAGCCTTTTCCCATGTTTCGATCACTCACTCTTGCCGCTACAATTTCACTTATATTTACCGCCTGTGGCGGCCCTTCCAGCCTCACGGTACTGGAGGGGATTACCATGGGAACAACCTATCAGCTAAAATATGTTTCCCCAAACGGCCTGACAGTCCCGGCAGTCCTAAAAGTAGGTATCGATTCTGTGTTAATAGAAGTCAACAGACAAATGTCAACCTATATACCTGGCAGTGAAATATCTTGGTTCAACCGCTCAGAATCCACCGAACCTATTACTGTGGGGGAAGAATTTTATTATGTAGTAAACCGCGCTCTCTACTGGTCCCGAAAAAGTAATGGCGCTTTTGACATTACCGTCTTCCCTCTTCTCTACCTGTGGGGCTTCGGCCCCGGGGATACAGGAGTGCCGGATCAATTCCCTGATTCATCGACAATCAACCGAAGGATGTCCCATGTTGGCTATGAAAAAATCAGAACTGAAAAATCTTCAATTGTGAAACTTGATCCTTACATCAGCATAGATCTAAACGCCATTGCCAAAGGCTTTGGAGTGGATGCGGTGTTCGATTATCTGGAGTCTCAAAACGTCTCTGACATGATGGTTGAGATTGGCGGAGAAGTCAGAGTAAAAGGTAAAAACCTTCAAGCAAAACAATGGGCAATAGCTATTGAGAGACCTAAACTGTCGGCCGAAAGAGAAGAAGGTTTTGACTGGGTGATAAATTTGGATAATCAAGCTATGGCTACATCAGGAGATTACCGAAACTACTTTGAGATTGACGGTGAGATATACTCCCATGAAATCGATCCTCGGACAGGATATCCCTCCCAATCTGGAATTGCATCAGCTACTGTCACTGCACCCACCTGCACAGATGCTGACGCTTTGGCAACAGCTCTTATGGTAATGTCTATAACCGATGGACTGGAACTGGTGGAATCACTCCCGGAAGTGGAAGCGTTCTTAATTATAAGGGAAACTGCGGACCGGTTTAGATCTCAGCAAAGTTCAGGAATGAACGTAAAACCTTACTGAATAAGTGAACTACTTCAGTTCTTTAACGTAAATATTCCGGAAAGAGACGGTTGTGTCCCAGTCATGGTTTTGTAGGCCGATATAACCCTCGTCAGCAAAGTCAGTGATTTTCCCCCTCGGCTCGGCCTCCCAGTCCACTACTGTCTCACCATTTAGTTCAACCTGAATACGCTTTCCCAAGAAAGTGATTCTGTATTGATTCCATTCGCCAGTGGGTTTTGAAGCATCATGAGATGGTGGCTCCGCATCATATACAGCCGCCGTTTTGTGAATGCCTTCCCCATCCTCATTGATTTGAACTTCGAATGAGTGATAAATATATTCATCGCTAGAAGGAACTTCAGGTACTCTCAAAAAAACACCCGAATTGGTTTTTGACTCCGAACATTTGAATTCCATTTCAAGGACAAAATCTTTGTATTTACTGACACTGTACCAGAAAAGTCCCATGCCGCCGGAGGAACTGAGAACGCCTGTCTCTTTGTCCAGTTCAAAATGCCCTGGACCGTAATGATTCCAACCGTGTTTGGAAAAGACACCTTCATTCTCTTTCAATATTCGTTCAAAACCCTCTCTTTCAAGATTTGAACTGCACGCCTGAAATACCAGAAAAAGAACAGGAAACAAATATCTTTTCATCATTGCGTTAACTCTCCTTGGGATTCCATTCGCCCCGGGCAACAGCGGGGATAAAAGTGTCCAGATCGGGTGGCGGAAATGATATAGTTTTATCTTGTTCAGCACTCATGTAAGCGGTCATGAGGAGTTCTGTTACGTTTAGTCCGTCATTGAAGTTTTCATCCGGTCTGTTTCCGGTTAGAAATGATTGGACCATATGGCGGTTTTCGGCGGTGTAGCCATAGGCATCGGTTTCATTGCTTACCACCGGCATCTCGCCCGATTCGGCATTCTGCTTTTCAACAAGATCTTCTCCTTCAGACCCTTTCACATTCCTGCTGAAAAAGACCCGAAGATCAGAGTCGAGTGTATTTACAAACATAGAATATTCAGGACCAAAAAGCTCCATGCTCAGCCTCAGTCCCGCACCAACAAAGCACCAGGATGTGGTGGTCTCTACTACGACTTTATGACCGTCCTTTGTCACATATTCAATGAGAGACCTGGCAAAATCTTCTGAAGGTCTTTTTATATAGTCTGTTTTCCCGCTACTGTTATCTGACAGAATTTTTGCATACTCTGGCCGCTGCCATTTCAGACATGCGGTGTAAGCATTTACACTTATGGGTGTCAGTACTTCCCTGCTTTCGCCCGGAGGTGTCAGCATGAATCGTGCCTCTTCTACCGAGTGACACATCATATCGTTAAGCACGCCACCACCCTGGAGTTCACCTTCCCAGAACCAAGGCATGTGAGGACCACTGTGCTCCTCCGCCGCACGAGCAAGGAAAGGCGGCCCCGTAGTAGAGGCACCGCGAGCCCAGACGATCTCTTTACCTCGAGTAACAGAAGGTGCAAAAACTTGGTTCTCAAGATAACCATCCAAAAGATTAGCTCCTTGGGCGAGTTCCACCATTCTTTTTGCCTCACTCACATTACGGCCAAGAGGCTTTTCGCACGTTATACCAATAAGTTCTCCCTTACCGGACTCCACAGCCTGAACAATCTCTTCCATCACTTCCATTCTGGTAAAGTTGGGAGAACAGATCCAAAGTGCATCTATATCAGAATTTGCCACCATGTCTGTGATGGAGTCATAGGCTTTCGCTTGGCCAACGCCTGTTTCTCTGGCAAGTGCCGCTGTCTCCTCCGCGGAAGCTTTTGTTTTTGAACAGACACCGTGCACATCCACATCCCGCACTCCGATGAGAGACCGAATGTGAAAGCGGGAAATAAAACCACCACCGATAAAGCCGATTCCTAATCTTTTAGTGGGCATGCTACGCTTCTCCTCCTTCTAACTGTTCCCTAAACATAAATACGAAAAAAAGTGCGGTGATAAAACCTACAGCTGAAAGAGTGTACCAGAACGGTGCGTAGTTGAACAGACCTTCTTGAGTGTATGTCTCCTGGAGATAGCCAGAGAGCCAGCCACCTATTACCGGACCGCCGCCAAGAATGATAATTCCAAAGACAGTTTGAGCAGAATGGCGGACATCTTCATCGGCGATCCTGTCAACATAGATATAAGCTCCTGCAAAAAAGAAAGCATAGCAAATTCCGTGGAAAGCCTGACTGACTACCATGATCCAAATAGGAAACGATACAGTACCGAAAACAGCGTAACGTGCGGAGTATGCGAGTACGCCCAGGAAGATCACTTTCCGGAAACCAAGTCTTTTCAGAAAGAATCCAAGATAAGCCATGGCTGCAATTTCAGCAAACTGCCCCACCGTCATTGCGGGTCCGATCTGGCTGTCTTTCAGTCCAATTGATGATAGGAACGGGCCGGTCTGAAGAAAGTAAATCTGATGAATCACACTAACCGCCAAACTGGCAACGACAAGAACAGTGAACGAAGAATAGTTAAAGAGCCGGAATGCTTTTTTAAATGCCAATTTTTCTATAGCGTCCCGCTTCGGCGCCGTATGTGGAAGTGTAAAACAGAACGCTCCGTAAGCTACAGAGATGACACCAGAAAAAATGAGTGCATCTGCCAAACGGCTTGTCACATTGGCTACTTCTGACCCCACAATGAACGGCGGCATCCACTGAAAGCCGAGGTCTGTCTGGAGCCAGATCATGGGGAAGGCCCAGCTGGCGGTTATCCATCCAATGGTGCCCCAGACCCGGATCTTGGGAAAGTCGCTGTCCGGGTCCTGCATATGTGAAAAGGTGATTGAATTTGAGAGTGCCAGGGTCGGCATGTAGACAATACTGTAAATAATGGAAAGGATGAGCCAGGCTGAATAGGTGGTTTGGAAGGCGGTTATCCATTTTACCACGCCCCCAATGAGAACCAGGGCGGCAAGTATTCTTTCGGTGCTGAAGTAGCGGTCTGCAATCTGACCTGCAATGAATGGTGCCGCCACTGCACCAATGGATCCCGCCAACCCAAGAATCATCCCTATTTCAGAACCGGAAAAACCGAGGCCTCCTTCAGCAACACTGGCTGAAAGGTATCTGGCCGTGACCGGCAGCCACGCTCCCCAGAGAGCGTACTGCAAAAACATCATTGTCCCGAGACGACTGTTCTTGCTCATGGAAGAGCCTCCCTGCTTAACGGTTTAGGATATTGCTATACCAGTCTGCGCCTTTTCGGATCCCATTCAATCCGACGACCTTTGAGGTACGATTCTGTCGCCATATGACAGGCCACAGCTTCATGCAGTGCAACTTCGATATTACATTTTGGCTGGCCACCGTTACGTATAGCATCGAGCCAATCTTTTACATGAAGATGGGTAGAATCAACCCGTTTGCCTTCACGATAAGTATAAAGGAGTCCTTTGTTGGCGAAATAGCGGGATGTTGCAGATGTGACACCATCAATTTGTTTGGATCCTGGTGAGTAAGTATAAATCGGATACTGTGTATTGATGATACCGCTTTCCATACGCTCTTTATAACGGGTTGATTCTGGATCAGCTTTTACAATAAAACCATGAACTGATCCGCCTCCACTTTGACCACCCATTTGCATAGTTGCATCATGCCCCATTATTCGATTTCCACGAGGGTCATTACTCGAAAGTGTTGCACTATAAAGAAGGGTAAGATCTTTCTCAGGATACTCAAAAGTTGCATTCCATACATCCGGTACATCTCGACCATCTTTGTAATAATAAATTCCTCCTGATGAGGACGCGTATTTGGGGATACCTAATTCCATAATTTGATTTATGGCATCAAAATCATGAGACAATAGATCACCCGAAAGACCAGTTCCATAATCAAACCAGCAACGCCAACGGAAAAACCGTTTAAGCGCTTCTTCCCCAAACTCTATTTTATTAGGAGCCTTCTTTTGGAACGTATCCCAATCAATGGTTTTGCTGTTGCCTTCAGGATGGATATCCCAAACCCAAGCACCCCATGGAGAATTACGGTTTGTAGCTAATTCAACTAAATTTATTTTCCCTAATAAGCCCTGTTCAATAATTTGTTTTGCTTTTTCATTGGCCTCTACCTGTCTATTCTGATGACCTAGCTGAAAAGTGATGCCAGTTCTTTTTACTGTATCATACAAATCTATGGCTTCATCAAATGTGCGAGTAAGACCCTTTTCACAGTACACATGTTTCCCAGCATTAGCCGCATCCATGGCGATTTGAGCATGCCAATGGTCCGGTGTGCCAATAATGACCGCATCTATGTCATCATTTTCCAGAAGATTTTCATGATGCCTGTACCGCTTGGCCGTCTCCATGGGTTTACCCCCCGGTCTGATTTCATTTTTTGATGCCTCAATCCCCAAGTCAGCTCTCACATCAAAAAGGTCGCAGACACCCACCAGTGATACATTAAGATCCTCCTGTTGCATGAAGGTCTCAAAGCCTTTGTCAAGCTTGTTTTCTTTTGCATTCTCTGATGCCCTTTGCGTCCATTCAGGTGCAGCAAACCCTGCGCCACGGACAAGGTGCTGACCCCTCCCACCGTAACCAATGATGCCGATGCGGAGATGATCCCCTGAAGATGCCGAAGACACGACGGCTGGTGCATCTTTGGTCGTTAACAGATCAGCAAGAATATTGTTCTTTTTCATGGCGTCGATTCGAAGTTTCTTCCACAAGTTATAGAAAAACACACCCACCACGGGCAGAGTAGCCAGGCCTTTCAATACTTCCCGCCGCTCCAGACTGGTCTCATCTGCTGTATTCATATCTGCCACATTTTCTTTATTTGAATCACTCATGAGGATCCCTCCCGGTCAGTTTCATTCTTTGAAAAAAGAAATTTGTCGATACCTATTATCCCGCCGCTCGGGAAGCAGGCTACCACAAAGAGAGCAGCCGCTTCAATAAGATTTTTGTTCACAATGATATAACTCCCTTCTGCCGGCCGTGAGTATTCGAATCCCACGAAAGGCGGCATAAACAGATAATAGAGCAATACAAGTGTCATCCCGACAAGAGCAGCAGGCCGTTCAACTATACCAAGCATTAACGCAAGACCAATAAGTGTGAGCCCCCACATATTAATATTGTCCACCATGGTCAGAAGAGTTGGGTTGGCGACGATGGTGGTGGCAAGCCCGGAAAAAATCCATTTTGACTCCAGCAAATAGGCGGCCGATGACCAATAAGGGTTAAGGAGTTTGGCAATTCCTTCATAAAGAAAATGCCACCCAATGAGGACACGCATCACCACTAGGCCGGTCAGTTGGCACTGATTATAACTGGCATCTGTCAGGGGTGCACAACAGTTAAGGTAGTTTCTCATTTTTCACCTGTGATTGATTATCTTGAAATGATAAGGTGAGAGTATAGTAAAGACCACGAACAGTTTCAATCACTGTATTTGGAAATCAGTGTTTGAATCAGAAACGGTGGGTGTAGTTTACTTTGACTGAACTCACCTTGGAAACGGTTTCTAGCTCTCTATCAAACAAACTGTCACCAAGACTCCACCAGTTGTGTGTGTAGACCAAGTAGAGATCACTTCCTGGTTGGATGGTATGGCGCAGTTTGGCAAAGAGGCCCAACAGATTAGAGACATCGTCATACTGAATATTGCTGTAAAAGGCAGTTCTTGGAGTGGGATATATACCGACGGTCAGGCGGTACAGTTGGGTATCGAATTCTCCCGCAGACAGGGAAACGGAATTATATTCAGAACCGCCCTGAAGAGTCAACCCCGGGAACGGCTTGATGGAAAGTTCACTCTCAACCGTTTGCTTTTTTCCGGTCCAGAATTCACCCGTTGAGTATGACAGTTCACCAGCTACCATCCTTTTTTCTGACGTTTCGCCGGAAATGTGGAAGCCGTTCGTCACATAGTTCCCCACAGTTATGGTATTGCCTTCTATGATTTCAAAGTCTCTGTCGAGATACTCCTTCAGATTGATCATCTCCGCTGAGAGCCGGTCAGCGCTTTCAAAGTTCAGTTCGAACAGTGTCACCTTCGTTTGTCGTTTCAGTAACCGGTTCCTCATATCAACCATATATTCAAACTTAACTCCGAACTCCATCTGCCGCACAAGTTCCCAGTTCTCCGGTCGGGGACGGTAGTTCACCGACGGTTCTATCCTTTTAAAACCATTCCTTGAGTTGAAGCCTACGGCGGGATCAAACTCCTCCCCAAACTCACGATACGACACGTGTGCCTGCCACAGGTCGTTGGGATAGGTGAGCCGAATACCCCGCGTGGAGAGATCGCCCAACGACGCTTCCGGATTGTCCTTAGAGGAGGAGTGGCCCACAAAGAATGCCTGAAACTTCAGGTTCTGATCACCTCTGAACCGGGAGGTGGAGAGATCCAGATCCAACCCAAAAAGATCCTGGTCTCTATAGACAGAATCTGCATCAGCGGAACGACTTGTGTAGACGAGCCCAAGGTAAGATTCCCGGAAGAGTGATTTCTTGACACGAGCCACGTTGAAGTTTTCCGCAGGGACGGGGCCGAGACTCTTAGTCTTTACATTTATCATTCCGATTTCATAATCACCAACCTGACCGGTGAGGCGACCACCGTAAACAATAGGTATTTGGCTTCCTTCAGATATTCCGATCCGTCTGCTGAAAAATGGTGTCACGCCATTCCGGCTTGAAAATGAATAGACGCCTGACCCTTCAAGAAAAAAGTCCCGCTTTTCTCGGAACCGTAACGGGAACCGGGTCAGGTTCACGCGCCTCTCATCAACTTCTGCCTCTGCAAAATCGGTATTGTAAGTGAAGGAACCTCTCAGGCCTGATGTAATATTGAAAGATAAGTCAAAGCCTGCTTCATTGGGATTTGCAGGAACTCCATCGGAACTCCACTGCTCTTTAACGATACCATAGGGCTTCACTTCAATACCCTTGCCTTGGGAGAGATTATTTAGCCCTGTGACGCGCCCCGCGTGAATGGGCTGTGTGAGATTCTGATTCCGCTTGTAACCACTCCACCGGGCATCTTCATTTTTCCTCCGAATAGTTCTCTGAAAGTTGATGCCCCAAGTGTCGAGCCCCGGATCGAAGTTGAGAGTCCGGAAAGGAATGACGATTTCGGCCGACCACCCCTCATCATCGACCACAACCCTAGCATCCCAGATGCCATCCCACGACTTGTTTACATTCCAATGGCCACCGGCGCCGAGTATACCGTCACCCATGAGCCCCGCTGGGTTAATCTCAAAAAAGTAGCCGGTCCTGCCATCCAGAAAAGTGTCAAGAATCCACATGAAACGGTCATCGGTCCGGAGGCTTGCATCTCTGCGTTTCTGATAGGCTAAAATCCCAGAAGGATCATTGTCGTAAAGCTTAGCACCGATGTAAAGGTTCTCATTATTATAAAGAATGTATACCTCTGACCTCTCGGTGCACGGCTCCCCTTCGTTGGGATCCTCCTGAATAAAACCTGTAGCTGGAGAGACGGAACTCCAAACTTCCTCATCAAGCACACCATCCAGTTTGATCTCAGATCTCCCTATGTCACGTGTTTCGACGACAGGATTCACTTTCTGAGCCTGAGTTACCTGGGCTACTGCTAAAGACGGCACACAAAGAACCACTAGAAACTGAATTATATATTTTTTGTTCATTCTTAACCCAGAAAAGGGTTGCCAATCTACTTTGCAAGAAAACGAATAAAAACAGACCAATGCTCTCTTCAGATTGAAACTTTCGTACGTCTGTTGTATCATTGGACTCGTATTTTCATAAAAACTTTTATACTTAAATATGGAGTCAAGTATGCTGAAAAAATCCCTTTGTGTTTTATGCGTCGTTCTCATAGGTGCCACAAAACTGTTCAGTGAAAAGCCGTACGAGTTAACAGTGGCGAAGATTATGCAGGATCCCAAATGGATCGGGATCTCCCCTTCAAATGTTCACTGGTCCGAAGATGGAAAATGGATCTACTTCAACTGGAACCCGGATGAGGCCATGAGTGATTCTCTCTACAAAGTTTCGCCGAAAGGGGAAAAGCCGCAGAAGGTCTCTCCAAAGGAACGCCAGTCACTCCCCTCCCGCTACGGAGATTACAGTAAAGATTGGATGAAAAAAGTGTATTCAAAGAACGGCGATATTTTCATGCTAAATATCAAGAACGGAAACACAATACAGATCACCAATACAGTAGATCGCGAGTCAAACCCAAAATTTTCAAGCAATGAAAAGAGCGTTACTTTTTTGTCAGGCGGGAATATCTACAGGTGGTTCATGACTGCCGGGAGCGTTAAACAGATTACTGACTTCCGGGAAGGGGAAAACAAAAGTGAGGACAAAGAGCCCAAGACAGAACACGAAAAATGGCTGAAGCAGGAAGAGCTGAGACTCATCGGTATACTGGAGGAGAGGAAAACCAAGCGTGAAAGAACAGAAAAAATGGAAGATGCTGAAAAACCAAAGCGACCATTAGAGATATTCTACGGCAGCAAGGCGGTTCAGAATATTCAGCCGAGCCCAGATGGAAATTATGTCACTTTTCAACTCAACAAAGCGGCAAAGGACGCCAAGCGTACCATTGTCCCCAGTTACGTAGCAGAGACCGGCTTCACGGAAGATCTTAATGCTCGCGATAAAGTGGGTCGCCCCAACGGCACGTATGAACTAGGTATTTACAACATTCTTACTGATACCGTCATGTATGTGTCCACAGACAGCCTTCCAGGAATCTTTGAGCGCCCGCAATTCACGGAGCTTGAAAAGTCAGATGGTTCGAAAAAAAGAGAAGTCTATTTCTCGGGCCCCTACTGGTCTGATGATGGTAAGCAGTGCGCAACCGTTCTGCAGTCACTGGACAATAAAGACCGGTGGATTGTGGCTCTGGATCTCACCTCAGCCAACCTGAAGTTGCTGGATCATCAACACGATGATGCCTGGGTTGGCGGGCCAGGTATCCGTCGGTGGCGCGGTGCCGTCAGTATCGGCTGGACGCCTGACAACAAGAACTTCTGGTTCCAGTCAGAGGCCACCGGATACTCCCATCTTTACACGGTGAATACGGCAACGGGCGAAAAAAACCAACTGACGAAAGGTAAATTCGAAGTAAGAGATGTTCGCATCTCCAGAGATAAGAAATGGTGGTACTTTCGCTCCAACGAGGTACATCCCGGCGAACTTCATCTTTACAGAATGCCAATAGGCGGTGGCAAATGGGAGCAAATAACAACCATGACCGGTAACAATGACGGAGACTTCTCTCCGGATGAAAAAACTGTCGCCATCCGTCACTCTTACAGCAATCGCCCCTGGGACCTTTTTGTCATAAAGAACAAACCCAAAGCCAAGGCGACACGCCTGACCGATTCTCAGACCGGTGAGTGGAAGGCTTATCCGTGGCGCGATCCTGAGATCATCACTTTCTCAGCTGATGACGGAGCGGAGGTTTATGCCCGTCTTTACAGGCCGGAAAATCCAGAAAAGAATGGTCCGGCAGTCGTCTTTGTACATGGTGCCGGCTATCTTCAGAACGTCCACAAATGGTGGAGCAGTTATTATAGGGAATTCATGTTCCACAATTTGCTAGTTGATAATGGATACACCGTGCTGGACATTGATTATCGTGCCAGCGCCGGCTACGGCCGGGATTGGCGGACTGCCATCTATCGCTACATGGGCGGTAAAGATCTCAGTGATCAGGTGGATGGGGCAAAACTGCTCGTTGAAAAGTTCAACGTCGATCCAAAACGTATCGGCATTTATGGCGGTTCATACGGTGGCTTTATCACGTTGATGGCCATGTTCACCGAACCGGGTGTTTTCGCTGCCGGTGCTTCGCTTCGGCCTGTAACCGATTGGGCTCATTATAATCACCCTTATACATCAAACATCCTGAATATCCCTCAAGCAGACAGTCTTGCTTATGTCAGAAGTTCACCCATTTACCATGCCGAAGGGCTGGAAGGAGCACTGCTTATCTGCCACGGCATGATTGATACAAATGTTCACTTCCAGGATGTGGTAAGGCTCTCACAACGTCTCATAGAACTCGGGAAGGAAAACTGG
Organism: Candidatus Neomarinimicrobiota bacterium; assembly: GCA_012964825.1. NCBI lineage: Bacteria > Pseudomonadati > Fidelibacterota > Fidelibacterota bacterium. Next base: position 80,629 of record DTTI01000028.1, on the reverse strand, counting down.
GAAGTCGCCATCTATCCTCTAGAAGGACACGGCTTCCGAGAACCGAGCAGTTGGACTGATGAATATCGACGGATATTCAAACTTTTTGAGATGCACTTGAAATGATAGCCACAAGTTAGATTTTGAAACATGATGGCTAAATTCCATAAGAAGTCTATGAGCCAAGCAAAATCACCCAGATTCCTCCTCTTCTTTCTACTTCTTATATCCACTGGATCTGGACAGGCAGGTAAAGGATTACTGTCAACTTTGAAAATTCAAGGTGGGTTAGGTGTTCATCAGACAGAGACCATTGAACATTTGTTATCAATGCTTGGGAAAAACGGTTTTGCCAGCAGCAGAATTGTCTCCCACCCTCTTTATATTGAGATAGAGGAGGTCTATCCTTTTAGTGAACCCGCCTCTAAGGAAAATGCTTTTATACAAATTGAGTTGGCCCCAACTGATTTCTTAGTGGCAGGGGTGGGGATTCAAAATGATCATTACGGTAATGTAAATGGCAGAACTCCCTTAGATGAATTTGCTTCTGTTCTCTACAGGTTAAAAACTCAATATATTTACACGGGACTTTCTATTCCACTAGGTAGTGCATTTACTGCTCGTGGGAACCTGGGTCTTTCATTCAACAATGTCTTATACGAACTGGATACACAAGACGGGTACGCACCAACTGAAGTTCCAGGCTCATTAGTTGGGGGAATGCTGATGACGGGTTTGGATTATACTCTTTCCCAATTGGCAGCAATTGGCTTGATGGTGCGCTACCATGCAATACCTAATTTTATTGTACCGGAAATAGAGTGGTCATTTAAGGGTAATCAGCTAAATCTCCCGACCCACGCAGTTCCCTTTAATCACTTGGACATTAATTTCACATTTAGACTCTCCATTTATTAGTTAAAGCCGCCCGTTTTTGGTCTCAGTTTACTGACCTCCTTGCCACGTCACGCTGGGATATATACATTCACATGTTTCACAATCATTTTTCAAGGAGTCGTGAGATGAAAAAATTGCCGTTAGTATTTCTGTCTACCTTGATTCTGACAAGAATCGCCGTCGCAGGAAGTGGTGAAATCTTTACTATGAGGGAATTTTTTGAGCTGGAATACGCCTCAGATCCTCAAATTTCTCCTGAGGGTAATCAGGTTATATACGTCCGGAATTTTGCTGATATTATGACGGACAGACGCTACTCCAACCTTTGGATCATCGACATAGACGGTAGTGATCACAGGCCACTCACCACCGGACACCGGAATGACAGATCGCCACGCTGGTCTCCAGACGGGTCCAAGCTTATCTATGTATCAAACAAGGAAGGTTCCTCTGAAGTCTACATTCGCTGGATAGACACAGGACAGACTGCCAGGCTCACAAATGTCCAATATTCACCGGGAAACATTGCGTGGGCTCCAGATGGAAAAATGATCGCATTTACCATGTTTGTGAAATCACTTCCATCCAAGCCCGCGAAAATGCCTGAAAAACCGGAAGGGGCCAAATGGGCTGACCCGCCAAAGGTGATCGACAAAATGACCTACCGCGCCGACGGCTCTGGATACCAGGAAAATGGTTTTACACACATCTTCACTCTCCCTGAGGATGGCGGCACTCCCCGTCAGATTACGTCTGGTGACTATCATCACGGTGGACGGCTTCAGTGGACTACCGACGGCTCAAAAATTATCTTTTCAGCTAACCGTCGCAACGACTGGGAATACGAACCGGCCGATTCAGATCTGTACGAAATTTCAGTGGCGGACGGCTCACTCAGACAGATTACCAAAAGACAAGGGCCGGACAGTTCACCCGTTCTTTCAGCCGACGGGAAAAAGATCGCCTACACAGGCTACGATGACCGGTACCAGGGTTATCAGGTAACTCACCTTTATACAATGAACAGGGATGGCAGCAGCTCAAAAATGATCACCAAGTCTCTGGATCGCTCTGTGGGAAGTCCCGTTTGGAGTGGAGATGGGAAAGGTGTCTATGTCTCTTATAACGATAAAGGTAACGGGAAAGTGGCTTATGCTACTGTAAAGGGAAAAGTAAAAGTTCTCGCCAGTAACCTTGGAGGAACTTCCATCGGGAGACCTTACTCCAGCGGTTCTTTTACTGTTACCAAAGACGGCGACATTGCGTATACCATTTCCCGTCCTGATCGCCCCGCTGATATAGCCATTGTAAATGCTAAAGGCGGAACACCAAAAAAAATTACCTCTTTGAATGATGATCTCTTTGGACACAAAGAACTGGCAGAAGTGGAGGAAATTTGGTACAAGTCATCACACGACGGCCGTGATATTCATGGCTGGATCACAAAACCGCCCGGTTTTGACCCAAAGAAAAAGTATCCTCTGATTCTTGAGATTCACGGGGGGCCTTTCGCTAATTACGGTAACAGATTCTCAGCAGAAATACAGGCCTTTGCCGCCGCCGGATATGTGGTACTTTACACCAATCCTCGCGGCAGCACCAGTTACGGTGAAGAGTTCGGTAATCTCATTCACCATGCCTATCCAGGTGATGATTTCTTCGATCTCATGTCCGGTGTGGACGCTGTAATTGCCAAGGGCTATATTGATGAAAAAAACCTTTTTGTTACAGGCGGGAGTGGAGGAGGTGTTCTCACCGCATGGTTGGTTGGCCGAACGGACAGGTTCTCCGCCGCTGTCTCAGCGAAACCAGTAATTAACTGGTACAGTTTTGTTCTTACTGCTGATAGTTACGGATTTTTTATCAAGTACTGGTTTCCAGATTTCCCATGGAATATTCCTGATCACTACCATAAGAGGTCCCCTCTCTCTCTTGTAGGCAATGTCACCACACCTACCATGCTCCTGACCGGTGAGGCCGACTATCGCACGCCCATCTCTGAATCGGAACAGTACTATCAAGCTCTAAAGCTCAGGAAAATTGATACCAAACTGGTTCGAATCCCCGGTGCCTCCCATGGAATTTACCTGCGGCCGAGCCAGCACATTTCGAAGGTAGCTGAAATCCTGGATTGGTTCGAAAAGTATAGAAAAGAATAATCGGATAGAACTGAAAACAGTGATATCTGTCACGATTATTATAGCAGGCACTGTTTAAATTGAAAGTTAAGTAGCAGCGATTAGTGCCTCGGTGAGAAACGGCATACTATTTTTTCTATGTCTTCTTTTTATCTCGCCATCTTCTTCCCAAAATGTTGACCCCTGTGTTCAAGCACAACAGGATGCAAGAGATGCTGTATGGCGTCCAGGGTGGTGGGCCGGCGGGTTCCTAGGCAATTATCTGGTTCCCTACAGCGCCATTGCAGCAGCATACTTATATGCACCACAACCAGCATCTGTCCCTTACGCAGATTATCAGGATCAGGCAAAATATCGTAACTGCTTCAGGAGAGCCGTAAAAAGAACACAACTTCAAAACCAAATTATCGGGTTAATGGGGTTGATGATCACCTATGCCACACTGAATTACGCAAGAAACATGATTTGGGAAATGCCAGACCAAGGCGAGGCACCTTTCACTTTGCCTAAAGAAAGATCCTTTTTTTATTACCTAGGGGGGTTAACACTAACTTTCGAATTAATAAAATCTTTGAAACCTGATAATGGTGAGACTTACACACTGGAAAAGAGTAAGTTACCTAAAAAAGAGATTTGCAAAGTATACGGTAAAATTAAAATCGTAATCGGTGGGGAAGACTACAGAGTGAGAAAGGTTGATCCAGGCGAATGGGAAGATCTTCAGGTAAAATTCGTTTCAGAAGAAATGGCCAATAACCCAGGGCGGTGGAGTTTTGTCGACATCAATGAAGATTTCAAGATACGATTTGTGGAAATAGGAGAAGACTTTACCTTTCGCGAAGTGAACGTAGGGGAAGGCTGTCTCACCAAAGGTTCTAAAGAAAAACCTTGACATCCCTTTGTTGCTGTCAGTAAACTTATTCGGAATGATTAAAAAACTCTTACTATGCCCCATTATAGTTCTTCTCCTTTCAACTCAGGCGTGCTATACACAGTTAGCATTGTTTCATACGCCTGAACCTGAGGAACAGTCCATGTATGGCGAAAATGATCCGTACGGTCTTTCAGCCATTGAAAGATCTTCCGATTTCGAACCCTATCTGGGCAGTACTTATAACGGAAGGCGCTATTACGGTTACGATCCAACTTTTTGGTCAAATTATGGGTATTATGGGTCTCCTTTTAGTCTTTATTCACCTTACAATTCCTACTATGGTATGACCAACCACCCATACTACAATTCAGGATATGGTTATGGGCTTACAACTCCTGTTATTGTAAGTGAAAACAATGTTGAGGTGCGTCGCAATTGGGATCGCCATGGAGACGAATCATCAAGCCGGTCCAATCTGATCATAAGACGCGAGCCGCCTCTGGCAGCTGTTACTGCAAAACCGATCAGAAAAGAACCGCCTATTCCCCAACGGATGAATTACCAGAGGTGGTGGGATGTGTCAAACACCGATTACAGCAGACCTTCCTACAGAGGTACTATGTCTTCTTCCAGATCTGGCGGGTCCAATTCTTCGGGCGGCAGATCTTTTAGTAGCGGCTCTTCAAGCTCTTCATCTGGAACAAGCTCAAGTTCTTCTTCTTCCGGCGGCCGGGTGACACGCCGGCGGTAATCTTCCTCGCCATTATCAGAATAAAGTCTATGTACAACTGGGCACGACTCTGTCTGGTTGTTTCTGCCATATTTATTGTTAGTTATCCATCTGCCGTCTTATCCCAAACTGCGGCTGATGCAATCCGAATAATCAAAAATGAAACTGGATTTGGCGCCAGAGCCATGGCCATGGGCGGAGCCTATACGGCTATGGCTAACGATTTTTCCGCAATTTACTGGAATCCTGCCGGCCTAGCATCCATACCTGGCGGTGGCGTTTTCACTGAAGGCGGCAGAAATATACTGTCCAATAACGTCAATTATTTGGGGCGAATGACTTCCGCCACAGATGAAAATAACTTCCTCAGCGCCATGGGACTGGTGGCTGCAGTGCCAACTGTGAGAGGGAGTTTTGTCATTGCGGTTGGAATCAACCGGATTGCCAGTTATGATAACTATCTTAATTTTTCAGGATTCAGCAACGTGGATAACAGCCTGGGTTTCACATTTATTGAAAACGAACAGGAGATCGTTTATCCATTCAGTACGAGCACACTTCGCTCAGAAGAGGTACGCAATGTGGGAGGTATTGATCAAATCTCTTTTGGAATGGGTGTGGCACTCTCTCCAAGAACCACAGCCGGACTCTCTTTATCATCTCTTGGCACCACGGAAGAATACAGATTTCTTTTCACACAAGAGGATTCAGAAAAAAACTTTCAAACCTACCCAGCTGACTTTGACCACTATAAAGTCACTCAGGAGCTTTCATTGGAAGGGACCGCAATACAGATCAAAGGGGGCATTCTGACGGCACTCTCCCGCAGTTTAAAGGTCGGCCTTTCACTTGCATTGCCTTCGACTTTTGAGATCTCAGAACAACACTTTATAAAGGAAGTATTGACCTTTGATGACGGAACAAAGTCTGATACCACCACGGCAGGCTTTTGGGAATACAAAGTCAAAACACCCATGACCTTGGATGGTGGTCTCTCATTATCAAATCAGTCATTTACAATCGGCTCGTCGATCCGCTTTCGGGACTGGTCCAGTACAAGTTTCGATCTCAAAACAATTCCGTCTGATTCAGACTTATACCAAGATCTCGACGCTGAAAATCGAATTTTATCATCTGATTATGAACCAACAGTAGAATTGCATTTCGGTGGAGAATATGTTCTCCGAATTGGCGGATTGGCTGTGAGTTTTCGCGGCGGTTATGCAATATATCCATCTCCAATATCTTCATTACCAGACCCGGATCGCAATTTCCTTACGGGAGGAATTGCCATTTCACCTACACAGCGCTTTATCCTTAACTTCACTTTTCTGAATTCATCGTGGGACAGACAGTCTTCCGATAGCTATACACCCTCAGGGACGCTTGAAGAGTTAACTAGAACAATTGTAATTATCAATGCTACATTCAGGATATGACTTACAAACCATTATGAAAGTGTTCACATAATATGTATAAACATTATGAATAGTTCATCCATAAAAAATCACTGTAAACTGTAAGTCATAATAGGAGAAGATAGTTAATGATTAAAAACAATTCGTTTATTCGCTTGTTCACAATAGTTGTATTTTTGTCCGGTTTAACCACCGCTAACGACCGTGCCATAAAGAAAGCTGTTAAGAAGTATACACCAAAAATCGTCGAACTACGTCATCAGATACATCAAAATCCTGAACTGGGTAACAGAGAGTTCAAGACAGCCGAAATGATAGCCAATCATCTGAAGAGCCTAGGGATGGAAATAACGACTGGTGTGGCCCATACAGGTGTTATCGGGCTTCTGAAGGGCGGCAAACCGGGTCCCGTTGTGGGCGTAAGGGCTGACATGGATGCTCTTCCAGTTACAGAGGACACCGATCTCCCGTTCAAGTCTACCGTACGGGCAACTTATCTCGGTAAAGATGTGGGTGTCATGCATGCTTGCGGACACGATATCCACACCTCTGTACAGCTTGGGGTGGCATCTGTCTTGGCATCCATGAAAAAAGATCTCCCCGGAACCGTGAAATTCATTTTCCAGCCTGCCGAAGAAGGACCCCCACCGGGTGAAGAGGGTGGCGCTGAATTGATGGTGCGTGAAAACGCCCTGGAAAATCCCCGGCCTGTGGCAGTTTTCGGCCTTCATTCTCTTGCCAGTATGGAAGTTGGAAAAATTGGGTATACTTCTGGACCATCTTTTGCCGCAGTTGATCATTTCATTGCAATAGTCAAAGGAAAGCAAGCCCACGGTGCCCATCCCGATGAATCTATCGATCCCATCGTTATGGCCTCTGAGGTTGTAACAGCTTTTCAGACCATTCGTTCCAGATCACTGAATCCCCGGGAGCCCAGCGTTATCACCGTTGGTATTATCCGTGGCGGAGAGCGTTTTAATATCATCCCGGCTGAAGTCCATTTGGAAGGAACGGTCCGAACATACAGCAAAGAGACCAGGGACAGTGTTGAAAGAAGGATGGGTGAAATTCTCAAAGGTATAACCCTGGCCTATGGAGGATCATATGAACTGGATTACAACCGGGGAACCCCAGCTACCATCAACAATCCCGCTCTGACCACTCAGGTTGTGCCGAGTCTTGAACGCGCCATAGGTAAAGAAAATGTCATGGCTATTCCTCCCACTATGGGCGGTGAGGATTTTTCGTTTTTCTCTAATATTGTACCTGGTTTCTACTACCGCCTTGGTATGGTGAAGCCGGGGACCGTTTCTGGCGGGCATCATACACCCACTTTCAGAGCAGATGATTCATGTATTTCGGTCGGTATGGAAGCAATGTCCACATTAATTGTCGATTTTATGAAAGCAGGAGGTTTAAAATGAAAAGAATCAATCTAATCCTCTCCCTCATTCTACTCATCTCATGTGAGCAGGCAGGTACTGGATATAGCGTGGTACACGATTGGCCGAAATTGCCGAAGGGTTTTATTCTCGGGCAGGTTTCGGGAGTAGAAGTTGACTCGCACGATCACATTTTCGCATTTCACCGAGGGAAGAATGCCGCCTATCTGGGAAGTGATAGCGAGTTCCAGAACATCCAAGAACCGACCATCCTCATGTTAGACAACAACAGTGGGGCCCTTTTGGATTCCTGGGGAAAAGATGCCTTCCTTACGCCCCATGGACTTACCGTTGATTCAAAAGATAATGTCTGGGTCACAGATGTGCAGTACCATCAAGTATACAAGTTCAGCCATGACGGTGAACTTATTATGACACTTGGTGAGAAAAGTGTACCTGGTTGGGATAAAACGCATTTCAACCAGCCGACAGATATGGTTGTTGCCCCTGATGGCACCATTTATGTTTCAGATGGTTATGGTAATAATCGCGTAGCGGTCTTCTCACCGGATGGCACATTCAAGTTTGAATGGGGAAGTGGTGGTGAAGGTAACGGACAGTTCAATCTTCCTCATGGTATAGCCATGGATGCCAACGGCCGCATTTACGTGGCCGACAGAAGCAATAGCCGGCTTCAGATATTTAAATCTGATGGTACTTTTATTGATGCATGGCAGTCCACAGAAATCGGTAGGCCGTGGGGCATGGCAGTTGGTCAAGACAGGGTCCTTTACGTTGTGGATGGTGGAGACCCGAGTCCTTCAGGTGTTCAGCGAAGTCGTATTGTAAAAATGGACCTGTCAGGAAATGTGCTGGGCAGCTTTGGTTCCTTTGGCCAGTATGACGGCCAGATGGACTGGCCCCACGATGTTGGTGTTGATTCCAAAGGGTCTGTCTACGTGGGCGATGTTCATTTTGGTATGAGGATTCAGAAATTCGCGAAGTGAGGGCCGGCCTCCTCCTTTACTTTCTCCTCTCCCTCACCCTGGCCCAGACGAAGGTTGTTCTCCTTGGAACCGGCAACCCTAACGCCAATCCGGAAAGGATGGGCGCCTCTATTGCCGTTATCACAAACGGCAAACCCTACCTGGTGGATTTTGGCCCAGGTGTTGTCAGGAGAGCATCAGAGGCATTCAATAACGGTGTTGAGGAACTGGCCATGTCCAATCTCACCCATGCTTTCGTAACCCACCTTCATTCTGATCATACCGTCGGTTTTGCTGACCTCATCTTCACTCCCTGGGTTCTGGACAGGGACCAGCCCATGGCAGTGTATGGTCCACGGGGAATCAAGGCCATGGCACGAAACATTATCAGAGCTTACCGGGAAGATATTGACATCCGAATCAACGGCCGTCAACCACAAAATACGACCGGCTACAAAGTGAATGCCACCGATATACGTCCCGGTGTGATTTTCGACGATAATGATCTGAAAGTAACAGCATTTAAAGTAAATCACGGGGAGATCGAAGAGGCGTACGGATACAAGTTCGAAACCGAAGACAAAACAATCGTCATTTCCGGCGATACCGCTCCAAGTGAATCCATTGTTGAACAGTGCAACGGGTGCGACATGCTTTTTCATGAAGTTTACTCACTGGAGAAATTTCAGCTTAAGACACCAGAATGGAAGGCATATCACTCCAGCTATCATACATCCACAAGTGAGCTGGCTGAGATTGCCACCCAGGCCAGACCGAAGCTTCTGGTGCTCTATCACCAGATCTTCTGGGGCGCTACTGAAGAAGAAATACTGAGAGAAATTCAGGAAAACTACAACGGGGCCGTGGTTTCAGGAAAAGACCTGGATGTTTTTGAGTAGTGAACTCAAACACTCTGTCCGGCAAATAAAACTGTCTTCCGCCCTATTTCCATTTAAGCACGCCTACTTTTATCAAATCTTCAAGATAACGTTTCACTTCCCGTTGCCGGATAGGACGGAATTCAGCGCTTAAAGCGTTACGAATTTCCGTTACCGTCATCTTTCCATCAACAAAATTAACCAGCTCAAACCGTTCCGCGCCAGTGAGTGTGAAATCTTTGCCGGAATACCATGCAGCTTCAGCTTTAGGCAATTTACTTCCCGGCAGGCCAAACGCCAGAGGTCCTCGTGTTGTTCTAACTGGAACTTGGCTGTCGATATTGGTAATCACTGCAGAAGGAGTTTTAGTGGTCGCACCTTTTTTTCGTGCCAGAGCGGCCAGCACTGTTCTATAAGATTCCGCCTGTTGTGTATGACCTCCCTCCAGACCTGTAACAATTGATTTTACTATTTCATTATCGTTAAAAGTAAAAATGGATTGCAATACACCTTTCTCTATCCTTTCAGCATGATCAAGAACATTCACCGCCTCGGCCCAAGCTCTCCCAACACTTTTATTGTCAGCATCCGAGATGAGAGACTGACCTCGCCGGAAACCATCACCTATTCTTCTCGCACCCTTGGCCGCGGAAAGCGCAGCAAGTTGCACCGCTTCTTCCGGCCCAAGATTTGACAAATAAAACATGGCGGCTGTGGCAATTATTTCGCACCGT
>DTTI01000028.1:0-70513 GCA_012964825.1 Candidatus Neomarinimicrobiota bacterium | reverse complement strand
CGGCCCAAGATTTGACAAATAAAACATGGCGGCTGTGGCAATTATTTCGCACCGTTCCAGTTCCACGGGATCGACCTTGTCAGGAGTATCCTCAGACGTATGATGAGTATAATCGGGTGAGTGGGAAAACATGACACCCGGGATATCAAGATCAATAAACATCATATGATCACTTCCGCCACTGTAAGGTGTCACCCGGTAGTTAAATGCAGAAAGACTCCCTCTGGATGTTCGGATATCCATCCCGTCCACCATCTCGGCCATGTGGGCCACCACATCATTCACAACTGACGGTAAAGAGTCAGGCACCCGGGTTAAAATCAGTTTTGAGTGAAGTAATTCAAGGTGCTCTCCCACCATATCCATATTCATGTTCGCCAGTGTCTTGCCACCTCTGGCAGGCCCCACCATTTCAGGATTTTTATCAATATAGGCCATTGTGCCATGCCATTCAGGTACCCATAAAAAGCGAAATGTTCGTTTCGGTCGGGGTAGGAGGCCGTCCCCAACAAGCTTATGTATGGTCTGAGCTATATCGAGGAGAGCAGCCGAACCGCTGGCGTTGTCGTTGGCAGACTCCTTAGGATGATCTAGATGAGCGGAAAAAACAAGCTCCTCACCGGAACCATGTGAACCAGGAATGGTGGCCACAACCACATCCATAAAGAAAGGTTCTAGCCCCGTTCCCTTAGAAACACCTTTCAGAATTACTTTCTCCCCGTTCTCCAAAAGTTTTTTCAGCTTGTCACCTTGGCGGTTGGTAAGGTTGAATCCAAAAGTGACATTGTCAATTTCATCAGGTTTAGGCCACATACCGGTGTACTGGAGCATGTCAGGGTATTCCCTGGCCCTTTCATCATCCAAGTAGCACACCACAGCCTTGGCTCCGTACTTCAGTACCGCAATACGGTGGACAGAACCCCCGTAGCCTGTTGCCAGTACAAATTTGTCTTTAATATTTTTGCCCATATAGTTTTCATCACTGGTACCGGCCCCTACCCAAACCAGTTCAGCTGTGACATCGCCGGGATTAGAATAAGTGATAAGGCTCATGCCGATCTCGGGATAGCCCACAATTCTTTCTTCGTAGGGCTCAAGCATACGTAGCTCGGCGTAGTCTAGGTCCCAGCCGGAGGGAGACTGCCATGTCTGATAGTGGATCTTTCCATCAGACGGATAGGACTCGACTAAAGCGTTACGGTCGGAAAATCCGGACCGCCGAAGCTGTTGGAGTACATACTGCGCCGCATTCCTGTAGCCACGCGAGCCCTGGATACGGTTGTGTCGAGTAATCTGGATAACATGATCCTTTGCCCGCTCGCCACTGAGGGACTCATGAAGAAGATCGCGTAAATCATCAGACAGAAGACTCCTCTGTGCTGAAATGAGTGTTAGAAGAATGAGTCCCATAAAGGGAAACATTACTCTTGTTTTTTTCGTGCTCATATACCTTGAAGGTTCCTTTGATTAAATGTCGGAAAATCTTCCTCCGTCTCATCTCCAAAACAAACATTTTCTCCCGTCCCTCCTCTTATTTTCAGTAAGTTCTCTCCAATGACCCGAGAAGAAATAGGCGGACAAAAGAGATGCCAGTGGGTTCCATTGAACAAACCACTTTACGTGAAATATCATGATGAGGAATGGGGTGTGCCTGTCACTAATGACAGGAAAATGTTTGAATTCATTGTGCTGGAATCCTTCCAGGCAGGACTAAGCTGGGAGATTATTCTCAACAAGCGCGAGAATTTCCGGGAAGCCTTTCATCAGTTTGATCCGGAAAAAGTTGCCACTTATGGTGAAAAAATGATCGATGAGCTAGTTCAAGATGCCGGCATTGTCCGGAACAGGCAAAAAATTGCGGCAGCCATCAACAATGCTCAGCAGTTTTTGAAAATTGCTGGAGTATCCGGTAGTTTCTGCGACTACTTTTGGCAATTCACAGACAAAAAGCCCATCATCAACAGATGGAAAACCTATGAAAACATCCCCGCGAATACTACACTGTCTGATACCATTTCTACTGATATGAAAAAGCGCGGTTTCAAGTTTTTCGGCACCACTGTTTGTTACGCCCATATGCAGGCGGTGGGAATGGTGAACGACCACACTGTGGACTGCTTTCGCCATGGGGAGTGCCTGTCACTGGCATGAGTTTTCTTTCCGAAGCGACCCGGGCAACGGTGGCGATCCGCACTTTCGGCTTCATGAAGATTCCGCTGCTTTGGGCGTGCCGACCCAAAGTTGTAAAGATTGATGATAAAAAGTGTGTTGTAAAAATCCCTCACAGGCGAAGAACGAGAAACCACGAAAAAGGCCTCTACATTGCGGCGATGACGGTGGGTGCTGAACTCGCCTCCGGTGCCTTGGCTATCCGGACTCTCGGTTACGGCAAGGGAAAGAAATTTATTTACAAAAGTTTCCGCGCGGACTACCTGAAGCGGGCTGAAGATGATGTCTATTTCACCTGCAATGAAGGCACTGCACTGAATGAATTGGCACAGCAGGCAAAGGAAACGGGCGAAAGGCAGAATATGTCTATCCACGTGACAGCCACCGTACCGTCCAAACTTGGGGATGAGCCTGTGGCGAAGTTCATCTTAACTCTCTCAGTCAAAGATGAAACCGGAGCCGTGAACCGGGAATAATTCTATATCTCTTCTCTCTGAAAAACTTTAATCCGGGGCCCGTAATTCTTTGACGAAAGAACATGTGTAACAACCGGCCAGAACTCGGCAAACCACCGTTTCATACTCTCCGTTACAATATATTAAATTCCCAATGTAGAAGAGGTACCCAAAGTTTAAGATAACTCATTTGGTGACTCTGGAGGTGTAATTCTCTCGCTGTGAGAAAAGACACTGGTGGGGGTAGCTCAGCTGGTTAGAGCTCCAGGTTGTGGTCCTGGTGGTCGCGGGTTCGAATCCCGTCCCTCACCCGCTAGCATTAGGCGATCTCCGTCTAAATATGTTAATGGCTCAAACCTCATTACCTTTGTATGCGGTTATCTCTTAGCTGTATTTTTAGTTGAATCAAGCTGGCAGTCATGAAACTCCTTACACGGTATATTCTTAAAGAACACTTTCTCCCTTTTCTATACGCCCTGCTCATTGTCATCTTTCTGCTTTTCACCAACTTTCTCCTAAGAGCAGTGGACCGATTTCTGGGCAAGGGACTTCCAATAGATATTATCCTGGAATACCTTTTGCTGAACACAGCATGGATCATTGCACTGGCGGCACCGGTGGCTGTTCTGGTGGCAACACTCATGGCATTCGGTCGTTTTGCCGAAGATAACGAGATCACAGCACTGCGCTCCTCAGGCGTCAGCTTCACTCGCATCCTGTGGCCTGCCCTCACTTTTTCCATCCTTGTTGCTGTTCCACTTATGATGTTCAACAACACCGTTCTGCCTCATATGAACCACAACGCAAGAATGCTGGCCAGGGATATTTACCGCAAGCGACCCGATTTAAACGTGGAGGCAGGCTATTTCATCGATGACTTGCCGCAATACAGTTTCATCGTGAAGGGAAAGAAGGGCGACAGATATCAGGATGTACATATCTACGGCAAGGACAGGACTGTAACACAAACTTCCATCCGGGCGGAAGAAGCGACTTTCCGGCCACTGGATGACGCCATCCTGGTTACGCTCTACGACGGTGAGATCCACGAAGTAGAAGTGACCAACTATCAGAACTACAGGCGAATCATTTTTGACCGTCACCGGATCATAATCCCGGCAGAGGATTTAACCCTCCAAAGAAGGGAAACGGGCTCCCGCTCAGATAGGGAGATGACCCTAAATATGATACATGAGAAGATTTCGGGCTACAGTGAGAGAGTCTCAGCCATTGAAGAACGTATCGAAAAAGAATTTGAATTCAACTTCCCGGACACCCCCATCCCTCCCACCATGGAGGATCTTATAATAATGGTGAAGAATCAAAAAGAAATTGAGAAAGAAGAAACAATCAGCGACCCTAATCGCCCCATCAGTAAAAGTCAGGATTTGGAGAACCTTTCCATGCGGGTTCGCACTGATTATCAGATGATTGCCGGCTACGAGAGGAGTATCAACCGGTACACGGTGGAAATCCACAAGAAATTCTCTCTACCTTCAGCCTGCATCGTCTTTGTACTGGTGGGTGCACCGCTTGGGATCATGACCCGGAAGGGAGGCTTTTTCACAGCCATTATTTTTAGCTTCGGTTTTGTACTCCTCTACTACCTGTTCCTTATCGGTGGTGAAGAAATGGCGGACCGAAACTATCTCCATGGTGCTATTGCCATGTGGATGCCGAATATCGTCCTTGGTGCTGTGGGCATAGTCATGACTTACCAGGCAACACGCGAGCGAACTGTATTCCAGCTTCCTTCCTCCCGCAAAAAGGGAAAAAAGCACTCCAAATGAACATCGAAAATATCGTCCGTGAAAAGACGGCGGGCGGTGTTAACAGACCTTCCGAGATTGTTCAGATCATACACGCCTACAGCGAGAAAAAGCTCAGCGATGAAAAGATGACACGGTGGCTGAAGGCCGTTTGTAACAAAGGCATGACAGATGAAGAGACACTGGCTGTGGTGAAGGCCATGGTCACCTCTGGCGAACGGCTGGACTTTTCGCACCTGGGAAAACCAGTGGTAGATAAGCATTCAACAGGCGGCGTGGGAGACAAGGTGTCACTTATTATTGCACCCATTCTGGCGACCTGCGGTTTGGCCGTTCCAATGATCTCAGGAAAAATCCTAGCCCACACTGGTGGTACGCTGGATAAACTTCAGTCTATCCCCGGTTACAGGATTGACCTATCTATGGAAGAATTCCGCCAAACCGTGGAAGGGGTAGGCCTGAGCCTTACAGGCCAGACGTCTGAGATCTGTCCTGCCGACAGAGAGATGTATACCCTCCGTGACAGAACAAACACTGTTGTTTCCATCCCCCTCATTTGCGGCAGCATCATGAGTAAGAAGATTGCTGAAGGAATCGAGGCGCTGGCCATGAACATTACGGTAGGGAACGGTGCCTTCATGAAAACACTCAAGCATGCGGAAAAACTGGGCAAAAAACTGAAAATGGCCGGTAAGCAGTTTGGCGTTTCCACCAAAATTGTCTACAGCCGAATGGACCAGCCGCTGGGCCGCGAAGCCGGTCTTTGGAATGAGATTCAGGAATCAATAGCGTGCTTGAAAGGTGAAGGCGAACCGGATCTCATGGCTGTGGTCACTGAACTGGCGGAACCCGTTCTCAAATATGCAGGAATTAAGAAACCGCTATCCGCGGTGGAAAAAACCATCACTTCAGGCTCAGCCATGATGAAACTTGAAGAAATGATCGAAGCCCACGGCGGTGATTCATCTTTGATCCACAGCTCTGATACCATTCATACACCTTCTTTCGAGAAAGTCATTGAGGCGGAAAACTCCGGTGTTGTCCGGTTCATGGATACAGAGAAAATCGGCTGGGCTGTCAACAGTATCACTGTTTTCGATGGAAAAGCGGGCAGGCAGATTGATCCCTCAGGAGGTGTGCGGTTCGAAAAGAAGCTGGGAGAAGAAGTTGCGAAAGGCGACCCCTTAGCCATTTGCCACGGTAATAGTGAAAAGGCCGTCAGCCAAGCATATCCTCAGATAAAATCAGCCATCGAAATTGGTGTTGACCCTTTCACACCTGAGGAAGTGATTATTTAATCGGATCTTTCCCGCAACCTGCGCGGCGAGCCTTCTGTATGGATTCGGCAGGAACGGGTAGGGGCATACTTGGTGATGAAAAATTCCTCTTCAGTAGGACAATACCGCGTGGGATAGTCTTTCGAGACACTGCAAATCTTTTCTTTTGAAATCCCGTCAGGCTGAGGAAAATCTTGATGCTTCCACCCCATGCTGTCGTGTGCTGCTTTCATGAACCGCGCCCAGGCCGGCAACGCCGCCCGGGAGCCGTCCTGTTTCGAGCCCAAACTCACTTTGGGATCATCCACTCCAAACCAAACGCCCGCCGCTAAGTACGGTGAATAACCGACAAACCACGCATCGGTCCAGTTCTGAGTAGTGCCGGTCTTCCCACCGGCAGGATGGGTGAACTTGTACATCCACCGGGCCCTTCCACCGGTCCCCTGGTCCAGAACTGTACGCAAAAGATCGGTCATCATGAAAGCAGTTTCTTCACTTAACACTTCTTCCCGGTGGGGTGAATACTCCTTGATGGTCACGCCAAATCTGTCCACGATCCTCTGAATGGCCATGGGCTTGCTCCAGACGCCGCTGTTGGCAAAAGTGGCATAGGAGGAAGTGATTTCAAGCGGGTAGACTTCCGACGTTCCCAAGGCGATGGCGTCAACGGCACGGATGGGTGTGGTGAGGTGCATTCGGCGAGCAGTGTTGGCCACCACTTCCGGCGGTACCAACTCTTGTACCATTCGTACTGAAATAAGGTTCAGCGACCTTCTCAATCCTTCTCGAAGAGTGGTGAGTCCGCCTGTGGATCCGTCGTAATTGGTGGGCATCCACTTCTCCCACTCCCCGGAAGCGCTCTGTATGTTCAGCACCACAGGCTGGTTCAGCAGCTGGTGCGTTACGGCGTAGCCGTTGTCAATGGCGGTGGCATAGATAATTGGCTTAAAAATAGATCCCGGCTGACGTTGCGCTTGCGTCGCTCTATTGAACTGATCGTAATAATCAGGACGCCCCCCAATCATAGCTTTGATGTGTCCTGTCTTTGGTTCCACGGCAACGAAAGCAGTTTGTACAAGAAGTTTGTCACGCAACTCTTCGAAAAGAGGCGCCTTCCCTTCCATCATCACTTTCACTGAATCTTCAGGATAGATGCCAAGATAGGCCAATTCTTCGAACTCATCCCTGTTGCTAAAAAGGCGACTGTTGAGTTTCTTTTGGTTCGCTTCCACTGTTTGCATAACGACATCCTCGGCCACTGTCTGAAGCCGGCTGTCCAGCGTTGTATAAATGATAAGACCATCCCTGTAAATGTCCAGGTCCAGAACTTCATCCTCCTGCTCAAGAATCCTGCGAACGTGTTCCGTGAAGTAGGGCGCTTTACCGAGTTCGTCTCTTCTGGGGGTAACTCTCAGTTCAAGGGCCCGTGCTTCGGTATACCTGGACTGTGTGATCAAATTTTGTTCGCGCATGAGACGAAGCACAACATTCCGCCTACGCATTGCCCCCTCCGGATGATTGATTGGACTGTAGGTGGCCGGTCTGGGCAAAATGCCCACCAACATGGCGCATTCATCCAGAGTCAGGTCCGAAGCATCCTTCTTGAAATACCTTTTCGCCGCCGCCTGAGCACCGAAAGTACCATGGCCAAAGTGAATAGCGTTGATATACATCTCAAGAATCTCTTCCTTGGTGTATGTCCGCTCAATCTGAATGGCGGTAATCATCTCCTTAAGCTTCCGGGTGATGGTCTTTTTGAAGCCGATGGTATCGTAGAGATTTCGAGCCAGCTGCTGGGTGATTGAACTGAACCCTTGCCTGAAACGGGGGGGTGGAATGGCGTTGATGACCACTGCCCGGATAACATCACGAAGCGATATCCCCCAGTGGGAATAGAACCGCCGATCCTCTGACGCTACTGCCGCATTCACCAGATCCTCAGGAATCTCCTCCAGATCCACAAAGACGCGTCTTTGGGTGTAAAGTTCCTTCAGGAGTACACCGTCAGCGGAAAAGATGCGTGTCACAAGATCGGGATCATAGTTTTCCAACTGTTCCAGAGAAGGGAGATCGCGGGAAAGAAACCAGATATAACCGACGCTCAGCAAAGTGAACCCAAAAAATGAGATCAGTACACGGAGGATGAGCCTCCAGATTGGAATGGTCTTTTTCTTTTTCGCAACCACAGGTCCGGAAATTAAAGAATTCGGAAACCGTTAAACAGGCTTCCGTCAGGAAAATAACGAAAAAGAGGGGGAAAAGTTCTCAGCTGTGTTTGGTGGGCGAAACCATCTCCTCCGGTTTCACCTTTTCGTCAAACTCCTGGCCTGACATGTACCCCAGCTTCTCGATGGTCTCCCGCAATGTTGAATTGTCAGCATGTGCCTTTTTCGCTACTTCAGCGGCCTTGTCATAACCGATATGCGGCGCCAAGGCTGTCACCAGCATCAGTGAGTTTCGGAGGTTGCCATCGATTTTCTCTAGGTTCGGCTCAATCCCGGCTACGCAGTTCACATTGAAGGAGTCAGCCGCATCTCCCAAGAGTTTTACGGACTGGAGAAGGTTGAACGCGATGACAGGCCGGAAGACATTGAGCTCAAAGTTCCCCGATGCACCGGCCACAGTAAGTGTAGTATCATTCCCCATTACCTGGGCAGCCACCATGGTGAGTGCTTCTGCCTGAGTGGGATTCACCTTTCCGGGCATGATGGATGAACCGGGTTCATTGGAAGGAAGAGAGATTTCACCAATACCAGAGCGAGGACCGCTGGCAAGCCACCTAAGATCGTTGGCGATCTTGTTCAGAGAGGCAGCCATTGTTTTCAGAGCGCCGGACATCTCTACGGCCGCATCGTGGGCCCCCATGGCTTCGAACTTGTTTGGCGCTGTCCTGAATGGAAGACCAGTCTTTTCGGCAATCCTCTCCGCCACTTGTTCGGCATACCCCTCAGGGGCATTCAGACCCGTCCCCACAGCCGTGCCACCCCACGCCAGCTCGTAAAGATGCGGCAGGCCGTTCATCACAGCAACCATGGCATGGTCCAGCTGGGATGCGTAGCCGGAAAACTCCTGCCCCAGTGTCAAGGGCGTGGCGTCCTGAAGGTGGGTCCGTCCCAGCTTAACAATTTTCGAGAATTCGTCCGCCTTTGCCGCCAGAGCGTCCCTGAGCCCTTTCACTCTGGGCAAAAGATGTTCATTGATCTGCACGGCAGTGGCTATATTGATTGCTGACGGGAATGTGTCATTTGTTGACTGTGATTTGTTGACATGATCATTGGGATGAATAGGCGTCTTGGAACCCATCTCGCCACCGGACAATTCAATGGCGCGGTTGGAAATGACCTCGTTGAAGTTCATGTTCGTCTGCGTGCCGCTTCCCGTCTGCCAGACAACCAGCGGAAAATGATCGTCCAGTTTACCGTCAATCACTTCCTGAGCAGCCTCACCGATGGTTTTTGCCAGATCTTTATCCAACACACCGATTTCAACATTCACTTCGGCAGCAACCTGCTTTACCAGGCCGTACGCCCTGATAAACTCTCTGGGGAACTTCTCGCCGCCGATCTTAAAGTTTTGAAGTGACCGCTGGGTCTGTGCGCCCCAGTACCGATCGGAGGGGACTTCAATCTCACCCATAGTATCCTTCTCAGTTCGAAAAGACATGATCTAATCCTTTCTTTGGTTGGGTGTTAAGAGAATGTAAAGATGGAAAAGTGACGAGCTCTCGTTCAGGTGGTCTACGCGACCTCCCATGTGTCCGTCCCTGCTAAAAGTTTCTGAAGATCACCTTCGCCAAGTTTTTTCTTAGCCTCTTCAATCTGCTCAATCATCAGTTCTTCATATCTAGGCTGATCTTCAGAATAGATGACACCCAGTGGCGTCGGCAGACTGTCATCTTCAGTAAAGTTGGCCAATAGCCCAGCCAGGTTTCTGCTATTCTCATCATGAACCAGAAGATCGTCAGCAGAAATACCGGTCCCGATTTTCACCATTTCAGGATTAAAATCGTTGAGCCGTATTCCTTTGTCTTTTTCTTTGCCAAATATCATGGGCTCTCCGTGCTTCAGTTCGAGAACATTGTCATCCTTAACCTCTCTATCCGTGACATGCGCGAAGGCACCATCATTGAAAATGTGGCAATTCTGGTACACTTCAAGAAATGATGTCCCCTTGTGCTCGTGAACTCTTTTCAACATTTCTTGAAGATGTTGCGTATGTGAATCTATAGTCCGTGCTACAAATGTTGATTGAGCACCGAGAGCAACCGACGGCGGATTAAAAGGCCGGTCAAGAGAACCGAAGGGAGATGATTTTGTTTTTTTGCCAATCTCTGACGTGGGTGAATACTGTCCTTTTGTGAGACCATAGATTTGATTGTTAAACATGACAATATTTATGTCAACATTCCTTCTCAAAACATGGATCAGATGATTCCCACCAATAGAGAGTGCATCGCCGTCTCCTGTAATGACCCAGACTGAGAGATCCGGATTGGCAATTTTAATACCGGTGGCGATAGCCGGCGCTCTGCCATGGATGGTGTGAAAACCGAACGCATTCATATAATAAGGGAAGCGGCTTGAACAGCCGATGCCGGCCACGAACACGAACTTTTCCTTTGGCACACCCAGGTCAGGCATGGTCTTCTGGGTTTGGGCCAGGATGGAATAGTCACCGCAACCGGGGCACCACCTAACATCCTGGTCTGAAACAAAATCTTTTTTGGTAAGAGGGGTCGCTGCAGATGTATCAGTCATTTTTCATCCTTACAAGATTTCTTCCACTTTTTCGATGATCTGAGATTTGCGGTACGGCTCGCCGCTAACAATATTGAGCCCTTCGGCATCAATAAGAAATTCCGACCGGATCAGTTTAATAAGCTGACCCGAGTTCACTTCAGGGATCAATACTTTCTGGAATTTCAACAGGATTTCACCCAGGTCGGCGGGCAAAGGGTTCAGCCATTTCAGGTGAGCCTGAGAGACGGACTTACCATCATCCCTAAGCGACATAACAGCTGTACGGATGGCGCCGAAAGTGCTACCCCATCCCAGGACTAAGAGATTCCCAGTGGAATCGCCGTAGATTTCCGTAGGGGGAATCTCCCGGGTTATGCCGGCAACTTTCTGGGCCCGGAGTTTCACCATGAGGTCGTGGTTGTCCGGATCATAACTCACATTACCGGTTATGTGCTCTCTCTCCAGACCGCCTATGCGGTGTTCGAGGCCCACTGTGCCCGGTACGGCCCACTGACGAGCCAGAGACTTTTCATCTCGTTCATACGGCTGGTACTGGCCGATCCCCGCTTCTGCAAAACTGACTTCAATCTTTGGTAGAGCAGAGAGCTGTGGGATTATCCACGGCTCTGATCCGTTAGCAAGAAATGCATCGGATAACACGAAAACAGGTGTCATATACTTAAGTGCAATACGGCATGCTTCGTAAGCTATAAAGAAACAGTCACCAGGGGTGGCAGGAGTCAATATGGGGACTGGGGATTCGCCGTTCCTCCCATACATAGAAAGGAAAAAGTCAGCCTGTTCAGTTTTTGTAGGCATCCCGGTACTGGGTCCGGCTCTCTGAATGTTCAGGATTACCAATGGCAACTCAGATATGACAGCCAGTCCGATGGCTTCTCCCTTCAAGCATATCCCGGGTCCGGAGGATGCGGTTACAGAAAGATTCCCAGTAAACGAAGCCCCAATTGCTGCACCGACGCCTGCAATTTCATCCTCTGCTTGGAATGTCTTTACGCCATAATTTCTGTAATGGGATAGCTGGTGCAAAATGTCACTGGCAGGCGTGATGGGATAACCACCGAAAAAGAGCGGAAGATCAGATGACTGAGCCGCCGCCAGAAGTCCCAACCCGGTGGCGTAGTTACCTACAATGTTTCGATAAGTGCCGGATTCAAACGGCGCCGGGCCAACCTCATATTGGGTGGCAAAAGACTCAGTAATGTCGCCGAAATTGTAACCAGTTTTCAGTGCTCTTGTGTTCACTTCAATCAATTCCGGGCGTTTCTTGAATTTCTTCTTCAGCCACTCCATAGTCGGTTCTATGGGACGACCGTACATCCAGTAAAGGAGCCCCAGTCCGAAAAAGTTTTTGGCCCGCTCAATAGTCTTGCTGGTTATATCCATATCTTCTGTGGCGTTTGCCAAAAGACGGCTGATCTCGATATCGTATAGCATGTAATCCATCAGTGAATCATCTTCCAACGGGTTAGATTCCCAGCCTGCCATCTTGAGATTCTTGGCTGTGAATTTGGATTTGTTGGCAATGAGAATGCCGCCCGTTTTCAAATCCTTGATGTGCATTTTCAGGGCAGCAGGATTCATGGCCACCAGCACATCAAGGTGATCTCCGGGAGTAAAAATATCTTTACTACTGAATTGGAGCTGAAAGGCACTTATTCCGGCCAAAGACCCCGCGGGAGCTCGAATCTCGGCTGGGAAATCAGGAAAGGTTCCCAGATCATTCCCCGCAAGAGCAGCTGTATTAGTAAAACGGTCACCCATGAGCTGCATCCCGTCTCCGGAATCACCGGCGAAACGAATGACAACACTTTCAATTTTTTCTACATTTTTTTTTGCCATGTTGAGCCGGTACTTTTAATCGGCGTATCTATTTTGGGGTGTCCTTAATCAGAACTGTTACTTAGCTCATTATTCATCAAAATTTAGCATGTCAGAAATGGTATCACAATGGCAAAGGGGTTATTATTCAGTTAATGAGGTCATCTTGCATCTTGCAACAGTGAATCTTAAACTCGAGTGATTATGTCCCACTTTGACACCACCGGCCAGCTCACACTCTTCCCGGAATTGATCGACAGCCCCGAACTCCCCTCAATCAGTACACTTCCGGAGTTCGACCAAGCGCTCCACAATCTGATCAAGATGAGCGACCTAGGTGCCTTCATTTCAGTAACAGTTCACGGGCTGGATAAATCTTTTTCCGTCCATGCCCGGGAGCTGGAAATACCTGAAGATTTTCTTAAGGATGAGCGCGGTGATGCGGCATCGCAGCAGATCCATCTTTTCCCGGAGCCTATCCGCCACCAGGTGAGGCGGCTTTCCTATGATGTGAAAGGATTCTTTAATAAAGAAAACTCTTTCCGAACACCTTTCGGTTATTTCCTGTTCCGGCCCTATTTCAGGATCTGGTCAAAGTTTGTCAGGGAACAGGAACAGCGATTGGCCGGCTTTCTTACAGACGCTCTGTCCGGAAGGACCTATGGCCAACACTTCCTGAAAGCGTTTGAGATAGGTTACCGATTCCTGGAATCGATCAAAGACGATACAGCTCCCTGGGAATTTTCGGACAAACTGTTGCTGGCTGACCTTCAAGAATTTCGGAAAAAGATTGAGTCAGAAAACTTGACTTTGCATTCCCTAAACAAGACCACCGCTGATTTTCCCACACTGGCAATCGCACTTAAAACAGCCCACATCCCCCCTGACCTTGCGTCATTTTTGAAACAGGTAAATATTCAATTCGATTTCAAATCGATCCATCTCGATTATCTGAGAGATGTTGAGATTTTCACCGTTAATGATGTAATAAACTTGAGCAAATCCATTTGGAGTGAAACTTAGAATGAAGTATCTGAAACTGGGTACAATGGCCATTGTACTATCTATTATTTTGCAAGTATTATCCGCGAATGATAAACCCCGTGCCAGAGATCTCGGCGTCCCTTTTGATGGCAAACCGGGAAAGATGAACGCCATTACAGATGTAGAGGGCGTAAAGGTAGGTCATTCAACAATCATCAAAGGCAACGGCAAGCTGAAAGTAGGGAAAGGTCCTGTCCGGACTGGTGTTACAGCTGTTTTGCCAAGGGGTGATAAAAGTTATTCAGACCCTGTTTTTGCCGGATGGTATTCCCTGAACGGTAATGGCGAAATGACAGGGACAACCTGGGTTGAAGAGTCGGGTTTTTTGGAAGGCCCAGTCATGATCACAAACACACACAGTGTAGGTATTGTAAGAGATGCTGTTATTTCATGGCGAGTCAATAAGGGCGGTGCAGATGCCAGCGGCTACTGGTGGTCCCTCCCTGTTGTGGCAGAGACATATGACGGTTTCCTGAATGATATCAACGGTTTTCATGTAAAGGAAGAACACGCGCACCAGGCCCTCAGCCGGGCTTCCACCGGATCGGTGGAAGAAGGGGGTGTGGGCGGCGGTACCGGCATGATCTGTCACTCTTTCAAAGGAGGAATCGGCACCTCATCACGCATCATTGAGGTAGCTGGAGAAACCTATACCCTTGGCGCACTTGTTCAGGCAAATTACGGCGCCCGTGAAGACCTGATGGTATCGGGCGTACCTGTGGGAAAAGAGATCACAGACCTTCAGCGGGTGAGAAACCGGGACTCGCAGGACGGCGATGGATCCATCATTGTTATTGTTGCAACGGATGCGCCCCTTGTTGCCCATCAGTGCAAGCGGTTGGCTCGCCGTATTCCCCTCGGCATCGCCCGGGTCGGGACCGTGGCACACAACGGCTCCGGCGATATTTTCATTACTTTCTCTACAGCTAATCCCGGAGCGGCCTATGCCGAAGGCACTGTGTCGGTTAACATGGTGCCGAATGGGAAAATGAATCCTCTTTTTAAGGCCACCGTCCAGGCCACGGAAGAAGCTATTATCAATGCTTTGGTGGCTGCTGAGGATATGGTAGGCGTAAACGGCAACACGGTTTATGCACTGCCTCACGACCGCCTACGAACCATCCTGAAAAAGTACAACAGGCTTTCGGAATAGATGAGAAAGTTCAGGAACCTGAAAATTCCTCACAGGTTCTTAAGAACATGAAGCGTCTTCCAAAACATCTTTTTTTTGTTCTGCCTCTTTTCATCCTGACTTCCGGTTGTGAGAACAAACCCCCTCCGTCGCTCTCCATGGCCAGTGTCCGATGGGTCACCTATAAGAATGAACGTGTGGGGTATACACTTCAATACCCCGTTGCATACACCTTAGAGAACAGCGAGACAAGCAGAGATATTCTTTTTAGACACAACGGCTTCCCTGCCATGGCCATAAACTACACCACAAAGGGAGAGGCCGACGAACGGGGCCTCTGGGCGGACCATGAAGCTGCTGGAAAAATCAAATTGGCAGGCCAAACCGGGAAGCAATATATCTACAACCATTACGATGGTCCTTTTTATATGCGGACAGTCTCCTACGTTATTGAACTTGACAGCAATTTTCTGGCACTGGAATTCAGAACACAGAATGAGAAAGTTGACTCCCTGCAGCAGAATATTCTCGATTCATTTACCCTTTCAAGATGAGTAGCCGAAAAGAAATACGGGACGGCTTGCTGGCAAGAAAGATCAGCGCCATTGTGAGGACCGATGATCAGTCCGTGGCTGAGCGGGCCATGGCGGCTGCAGTGGAAGGGGGCTTCAGGGTCATTGAGTTCACCCTCAACACACCGGGGGCCTTGGAACTCATCACTCAATTCCGGGCCGTAGATAACACCCTGCTGGTAGGCGCCGGAACGGTCATGACACCCCAAATGGCCAAGGAAGCAGTGGACGCCGGGGCCCAGTTTGTGGTCTCTCCCATCTTTGACACGGAGGTAATCAACAAAGCCGAGGAACTGGATGTGGTCTCCATCCCCGGTACACGGACACCTACCGAAATGCAAAATGCCCATGAAGCTGGCGCTGACTTTGTGAAACTTTTCCCCGCACCCACAAATGTGGCGGAATATATAAGATATATTCTTGGGCCCCAGCCCCACCTGAAAATTTTCCCTACCTCTGGTGTAAACCTTGACAATATGCTAGAAGTGCTGGAGGCAGGCGCCGCCGGTGCCGGTTTTGTGAGACCCCTCTTTGACCCACAACTGATGCAGGATCGGAATTTTGATGCTATCCGTAAAAGGGCATCACAGATTTGTGACCGGCTTGTTCAGTTATGATTTCCGATAAGACAACGTATAACCCACTTGTTTTGTGCACTTTAAAGAATTAAGTGCATTAAAGTAAGTAGTTGATTGACAGAAAATGAGTTTATATAAAGTGTTTAAACAAGTACGACTCGGGCAGGCCCGCTGATTCGAAAACATCTACCTCCCTTCAAAGCGTTTTAATGAGAAACTTTCTGATGACCAAGCATATGTCAACTCAGCTGTTAAACAAGTTGACTCCCTTCGCAATTATTGTACTTTAAATAAAGATACGCGCATCCTGGACTTTGGGTGCGGCCAGGGACGTTTTGCTAATGGGCTTATCCTGAAATTTCCTGATTTCGGAAATTATTGTGGCATTGATACAAATGTTAAAGCTATCAAATGGTGCAACCGCTGAATAAACCGGTTTCATCCAAACTTTACTTTTCTTCATGTTGCTGCTCACAATGCACGTTATAATCCGTCATCAAAGTCCCGACAAGCTTTATCCTTAAAAGCTGACAGTTTTGATGTTGCATTCCTCAACTCAGTATTCTCACACATGCTATCTGATGACGTTGAGTTCTATCTTGAGCAATTGCATAAAGCACTTGGTAAAAAAGGGGTTATGTACGTTACAGCGTTCATTGAAGAGGATGTTCCTCAGATTGAAGAGAATCCTGAGGGATACCTTGACAGACATTCAGTTGGTCCGCTGCACAGGGTTCGCTATGAAAGAGCATTCTTTTTTGACCTATTCGAAAAAACCCGATTTAATATCCTTGATTTCCAACACCAAAAATTTGAACGAACAAAACAAAGCCTCCTTGAGTCAGGAAAAAACAGCTAAGCTACTATACGTGTAATTATCCAAAATGCTGTTGAGTTTTGTTGCTAGCCAATAACATTTTCCTCTCCTCTCTCTGCCATCACCCGGCTAAATTCCTCACCTATGGCAGAGACAATGACCAAACGACTTACCCAGTTTTCACACGGCGCAGGCTGAGCCTGTAAGCTCAGTCCAAAAGACCTGGCTCAGGTTCTGAGCCAGCTGCCTCCTGTTGAAGACAAAAATGTCGTGGTCGACTTTTCCGGGTCTGACGACGCGGCAGTGGTGCGCATTGATGGAGATAGAGCCCTAGTCCAAACCCTGGATTTCTTCACCCCCATCGTCGATGACCCCTTTTCTTTTGGTCAGATTGCCGCCGCCAATTCCCTCTCCGATATCTACGCCATGGGCGCCACACCGCTTTTTGCTCTGAACATTGTCGCTTTTCCAATAGATGACCTTCCCATGGAAGTGTTGGGGGAAATTCTTAAAGGGGGCGCATCCAAAGCAAAAGAGGCGGGCATCTCCATTCTCGGAGGCCACAGCATTGATGACAAAGAACCGAAGTACGGGCTTGTGGTGACAGGAGAAGCTTCTGCTAACAAAATTGTCAGGAACAACAGCGCCAAGCCCGGTGATGCAATTGTCCTGACGAAACCGTTAGGGACGGGCATTATCACTACAGCTATCAAACACGGTGAAGCTGCGGAGAGTTTGATACAGGAAGCCACAGCTCTCATGACCACTCTCAACTCCTTGGCTGCTGAACTGATGCTCAAATACGGGGCCTCTGCCGCCACCGATGTGACAGGATTTGGTCTCCTCGGTCACCTTCTGGAGATCTGTGAAGTCAGTGATGTGTCGGCTAAAGTCAAATTTGACCAGCTTCCGTTCATAGACGGCACGGCGGCTCTTGCCGAAAAAGGTGTGGTCCCCAAGGGGACGGAGAGAAACCTCGACCATGCGTCTCAACAAATTGAGTTTAGAGAAAGTTTGCAGGAACATGAGCAACTCATGGCCGCCGACGCACAAACGTCTGGCGGACTGCTTATTGCCATGCCTGAAGAGAACGCCTCATCTTTCATCTCAGAATTCAATTCCAAATCACCCTACGCCGCCTGCAAGATCGGCATCTTCTGTCCCTCCGGCGGGGAAAAACGTATCTCTCTCCTATAAAAGGATCGATTCTCCCTTAAAAAAGACCTTTACTACTTGAATACCGGAATAAATAAGACTATTTTAGTCGGATTTTTCTTGACTGGAGAGAGGAATAGCCAGTAATTTCACTCCAGCAAAAAGGTAAAGTGATGACAAAAAACGGATCAGTTGAGAAAGTATTGAGCGAAGAGATGCAGACTATCGAGAGCCGGCTCTCGCAAGAGTATGAGTACGGCTTCGTCACTGATATCGATCAGGAAACTATTCCCCCCGGTCTCGATGAAGAGACAGTTAAAACAATCTCACTGAAGAAAAATGAACCGGACTGGCTGCTTAAGTGGCGGCTGAAAGCGTATAGGCAGTGGCTCAAGATGGAAGAGCCGGACTGGTCCATGGTTAAGTATAATGAAATTGATTACCAGGCCATCAGCTACTACGCGGCGCCAAAATCACAAGAAGACGGCCCGAAAAGCCTGGACGAGGTGGACCCGGAGCTGCTGGAAACCTACAAAAAGTTGGGCATTCCTCTTGAAGAACAGAAGATGCTTACCGGTGTAGCTGTAGATGCGGTCTTTGATTCGGTCTCCGTAGCAACCACTTTCAAGAAGGAACTGGAAAAAGCGGGGGTGATTTTCTGCCCATTCTCCGAAGCGGTCCATGAACATCCTAACTTGGTCAAAAAGTATCTCGGCTCGGTGGTGCCCTATACCGATAATTTCTTCGCCACACTCAACTCAGCTGTTTTCAGCGACGGCAGTTTTGTCTACGTCCCTAAGGGCGTTAGGTGTCCCATGGAGCTATCCACTTACTTCCGTATCAACGCAGCCAACACAGGCCAGTTCGAACGGACCCTTATCATCGCCGATGAGGGCAGCTATGTGAGTTACCTTGAGGGGTGCACCGCACCCATGCGCGATGAGAACCAGCTTCACGCAGCCGTGGTGGAACTGATCGCCCACAAGGATGCTACAATTAAATACGCCACCGTTCAGAACTGGTATCCCGGTGATCCAAAAACGGGCAAAGGCGGCATCTACAACTTCGTCACCAAACGGGGCATCTGCCGTGAGGACAACTCCAAGATCTCTTGGACGCAGGTGGAGACTGGTTCGGCCATCACCTGGAAATATCCCAGCGTGATTCTCAAAGGGGATAAAACGGTCGGCGAATTCTACTCGGTGGCCCTCACCAACAACTTTCAGCAGGCCGACACCGGAACAAAGATGACCCACATTGGGAAGAATACTAAGAGTACAATTATCACCAAAGGTATCTCCGCCGGGAAGGGGCAGAATACCTACCGCGGCGCCGTGAAGATCATGAAGGGTGCCGATAACGCCCGGAACTACTCCCAGTGTGACTCACTTCTTATCGGCGACAAGTGCGGTGCCCACACATTTCCTTATATTGATGTACGGAATCCTTCAGCACAGATGGAGCACGAAGCATCCACTTCCGCTATCGGAGAAGATCAGATCTACTACTGCAACCAGCGTGGCATCTCCACAGAAAATGCTGTCTCTATGATCGTAAATGGTTTTTGCAAGGAAGTGTTCAGAGAGCTCCCCATGGAGTTTGCGGTGGAAGCACAGAAGCTGTTGGAAGTGAGTTTGGAGGGCAGCGTCGGCTAACCATCGATCATCCCGTTCCCCTGATGAAAATGATTTAACTGAAAGAAAATTTTGGAAAATATTTTATGCTCGAGATAAAGAACCTCCACGTCGCTGTAGAGGATAAACCTATCTTGAAAGGTATCGACCTGGTAGTAAACACCGGCGAACTCCACGCCATCATGGGACCTAACGGCTCCGGAAAGAGCACGCTGGCCCACGTTATCGCCGGTCAAAAAATCTATGAAGTTTTAGATGGTGAAATTCTCTACAACGGAAATAATCTGCTAGAGATGGATGTTGAAGAAAGGGCCCTGGAAGGTGTTTTCATGTCATACCAGTATCCCGCAGTGATCCCTGGCGTCAATCTCGCTTATTTCATGAAGGCGGCGGTAAATGCTATCCGGAAGCACCGGGGTGAACCTGAGATGGATGCTGTCGATTTCCTGAGCTTTATTAAGGAGAAACTGGCACAGGTGAAGATGGATGAAAGCTATCTGAAGCGTGCTGTGAATGACGGTTTTTCCGGCGGTGAAAAAAAGCGGAACGAAATCCTTCAGATGCTCGTCCTGGACCCCACCCTAGCTGTTCTAGACGAGACCGATTCGGGACTGGACATTGATGCTATAAGGATAGTGGCTGACGGCGTAAACAAGTTCCGGCGCGAGGACCGGGCTGTAGTTGTTATCACTCACTACCAAAGAATTTTGCAATACATGGATCCGGACAAGATTCACGTTCTCATGGACGGCCGTATTATCCGCTCCGGTGGTAAGAACCTGGCTCACGAACTGGAAGAAAAAGGTTACGGCTGGCTGGAAGAAACCGTGGTCGCCTAAAACATGAAACACCTGGAAAAACAGTTTTCAACCCTTTCCCCCGCTGATCATGAACCTCACTCTCTTCAGGAACTGAGAAAAGGAGCATTTAACCATTTTAAAGAAATCGGTTTTCCGAGGCAGAGCTGGGAAGTTTATCGCTTCACCAATACTACGATGGTGGAGAAAAACGCTTTTCGCCTCTCCACAGAGGCTGACTTACCTGAACGCGGTGATGAGGGGAAAGACAGTCTTTCTCTCCCTACACTTCTATTTGTGAATGGCCACTACCAGCCTGACCTCTCAACCATCCCGCCGGGCCTCACCCTCAATACACTACTGGACAGTTACAATAAGGATGCCAAACTTGTGACCAACGGCTACGATGCAGGCGCGAACCCCTTTGCTATACTGAATACTGCCATGATGAACAGTGGTCTTCATATTCACTTTTCTGAAGAATTTGACAGTTCCTCCGCCGTGAGATTGCTCTATATCACCACAAAACTTTCAGAGCCCATTATGAATCACCCAAGACTCGTAGTGGATGTGGCGGAAAACACTCAGGCCACCTTCATTGAAGAATACCGCGGGAATGGTACCGTCTCATATTGGAACAACGCCCTAACCATTATGAGGACCGGTAACAACAGTCATCTGCATCATCTTCGCATCCAAAACGAAGCCCCTTCAGCCTCCCACCTTTCCGCTACCTTCTATCAGGTGCCGGCGGACAGTAATATTCACGGCTCTTATATATCCTTGGGCTCCTCCCTCCACAGGCATGATGTAAACGTTGTTCTTTCCGGGAAAGGGGCCGATGTTACCCTCAATGGTCTTTGCCTTTCCAAAGAGTCCCAGCATGTGGATCACAACATTATTATGGATCATACCTCAGAACATGTCACCAGCCGCATGCTCTTTAAATACATTCTTGCCGACAAATCTACGGGTGTTTTTAACGGCCGCGCCGTAGTTCGCCAAGATGCTCAGAAGATTGACGCTAACCAGACCAATAACAATTTGCTGTTGAGCGACAATGCTCTCATGAATTCCAACCCTCAGCTGGAAATTTATGCCGATGATGTGAGGTGTACCCATGGTTCTACCACGGGCCAGATCAGCGAAGACGCCCTCTTTTATCTCAGGTCCCGCGGGCTTGACGTTCTTTCCGCCAAGGCACTGCTCATTAACGGCTTTGCCAATGAAGTGGTAGATGATATAAATAATGAAGAAGCTCAAGAGTACGCCCGGGGTCTCCTTGAATCATGGCTCAATGGAGTTACCGGTGGATGACCTACGTGAACTTTACCAGGAAGTGATCCTTGATCACAACCAGAACCCCCAGAACTTTGGCCAGTTGGAGTCTCCCACACACTCCGGTGACGGTTACAACCCCCTTTGCGGGGATAAACTTAAGTTGCACCTGGAAGTGGAAGGAGACAGAGTGAAAGATATCCGCTTTGACGGTTCAGGGTGCGCCATATCAAAAGCCTCCTCCTCAATTATGACCACTGTAGTTAAAGGCAAATCAACCACTGAAATTGAATCTCTGTTTGACTCTTTCCACCAGCTAGTCACCACCGGGGAAACGGGCTCAGAAGACTTGGGAAAGCTAACCGTCATGGCTGGTGTTCATAAATATCCTGCCCGAGTAAAATGCGCAACACTGGCTTGGCACACTTTAAACAACTGTCTTACCGGGGCAGATAAGGTCGCGAAAACAGAATGAACACATTCAGTGATGAACTCATTACCCTCACCCGGGACTGTGATGCCACCCTTATTCCTTTTGGTGATGCTTTTACCCTGAAAAAAGGGGATAAGGTCCGTATCACCCAGGCCCTGGGCGGTAGTTATACGGTAACGGCCCGAGGCTCCCTTTTCAGGATTGAGGGAAAAGATGCCGACACCATAGGCAAAAAGGTGACAGAAGATGCTTCGGAAGAGAAAAAAATAACAGGAACCGCCAGCGAAGGAGCAATCTGGGAAGTACTCAAAACCTGTTACGACCCGGAAATTCCCATAAATATGGTAGACCTGGGTCTCATCTACTCCTGTAAACTCACAGATGCTGTAGAAGGCGGCACCAATGTGGAGATTAAAATGACCCTGACGGCACCGGGCTGCGGTATGGGACCCATGATGGTGGATGAGATGAAAGCAAAAGTCCTTGGTGTCACTGGCGTAAGAGATGTGAATATAGAACTTGTCTGGGAGCCACCCTGGACGAAGGATATGATCTCAGAAGCTGCCCGGCTGGAACTGGGAATGTACTAATATGATAGCTGAGAGTGCTACAGTAGAACCGTCAGCAGTACGATCCCTGCCGCTGGATGTAGCCAAGATCAGGAGTGACTTTCCTATTTTTCATAACAGGTTGGCCTATGAACCTTTCTACTATCTCGACAGTGCTGCCACTTCCCAGACACCGAGACAAGTTGTAGAGGCAGTAGCAGAGTACTACTCAGATTACAACGCCAACGTTCACAGAGCCATTTATGCTATTGGTGAAAAGGCCACGGAAGCGTACGAATCGGCAAGAGAACGAGTGTCTCGCTTTATAGGGGCTGAAGAGTCCCGGTCGGTAGTCTTCACACGGGGTACCACGGAAGCTATCAACCTAGTAGCCTATGCTTGGGCAAGACACAATCTTGGGGAAGGTGACGAAATTCTAATAACGGAGATGGAACACCACAGCAACCTCGTGCCGTGGCAACTGGCTGCCCGTGAAACTGGCGCTACCTTGAAATATATCCCTTTTGGATCGGATGGAACACTGGAGAATATTGAATCTTATTTCACTGAAAGAACCAAAATTGTATCGGTCATCCATCAGTCCAACGTCTTTGGCACCGTAAACCCTGTGGAAAGGATAATCTCGCTGGCAAAAAGTGTAGGCGCTTTAATACTTATCGACGCGGCACAGAGTGTGCCCCACTTCTCTGTGGACGTATCTTCACTCGACTGTGATTTTCTCGCATTCTCAGGTCATAAAATGCTGGGGCCTACCGGTGTGGGTGTTCTTTATGGAAAATCAGATGTGCTTGAACAGATGGAGCCGTTTCTTAGCGGAGGTGAAATGATTCAGACAGTAACTCTGGAAGAATCTACATGGAACGATGTGCCATGGAAATTCGAGGCAGGGACACCCAACATCGCCCAAGCTATTGGACTAGGTGCTGCGGTGGATGTTCTTTCTGAAATCGGCATGGATACAATTCATGAGCATGAAAAGATTATTACAGATTATGCACTGAAGAAACTTAACGAGATTGAGGAAGTAACCATCTACGGCTCCCCTCCTGAACGGGGCGGGGTTATTACTTTCAACTTAGAAGGCGTTCACCCTCACGACCTTGCTCAAATACTCGACAGGGATGGTGTAGCCATCCGGGCGGGCCATCACTGTGCCCAGCCCGTTATGGAAAAATTGGGCATAGCGGCAACTGCAAGAGCCAGTTTTTACCTCTATAATGATTTTGAAGATGTGGATCGTCTGTTAGCATCATTAGAAAAAGCCATAGACTTTTTGAGGTAAGAGCATCTTGACTGGTATATATCAACAATGTAATTTGAAGTACCTTTTTCATCATTCATGCTGAAACTGACAAGAAAAACCGAGTACGCCCTCATCGCTTTGCGACATCTTCATTTGGTGGATGAAAACGAAGTTGTCAGCGCTAAGGATATTGCTGCGCAGTATCATATTCCTCAACCGTTGCTTGCAAAAGTGCTCCAGGAATTGTCCCGGCACGATTTCGTGAAACCGGTTCAGGGCCCTAAAGGCGGTTACAGTCTGAAGACCAAGAGAGACAACATTACGATGACACAATTTTTTGAGCTGATGGAAGGTCCGCTAGGTATTATGGACTGCTATTTTGATTCAAACTGTGAGTTGCTCGATAATTGTAACATCCGTTCACCCATACAGCGGCTCAATGAAAATATGAGAAACATGTTTGATGAGATGACCCTAAATGATGTAACTTGCTGAAATGGTTGCTGAAGACAAAGTCATCGATATTTTAAAGCAGTGCTATGATCCGGAGATTCCTATTGATCTCTGGAATCTCGGCCTCATCTACAATATCAATATTCAGGAAGCTTTTGAAAAAGATAAGTCAGACATAAATATCACCATGTCTCTCACCACACCGGGCTGTGGAATGGGGCAATCCATGGCGGATGATATTCGACAAAAACTTGAAAACCTTGATGAAGTAAATCAAGCGTTTGTTGAAATCACTTTTGATCCGCCCTGGTCGCCTGAGAAAATGACGGATGAAGGTAAATCAAAACTCGGCTTTGATCCAAAACCGCGAGAAGAAGAAAAACAAAAAGATTGGGAATAATATGAGTGAAATTCAGGAAGAGATTCTGGAAGGGATAACCATCACGGAAAATGCTGCGGAGCGTCTCCTTCAAGTCCGTACTGATGAAGACGGTGATTATCTTCGTGCCTCCGTCTCCGGCGGCGGCTGCTCTGGTATGAATTATGATCTCGCTTGGGACAAGGAGTTGGGAGAATTTGATAAGATTTATGAAAATCACGGCATTAAGGTTGCTGTTGATTTGAAGTCCTTGCTTTATCTCAAGGGCATGACAATCGACTTCTCCTCCGATCTTCTCTCCGGCGGTTTTCAGTTTGTCAATCCCAACGCCTCCCGAACCTGCGGCTGCGGGACCTCCTTCTCTGTGTAGTGGAAACAATTCACCTGGATGATTTCCTACATGAAGGAGTCATCAAGGAGAAAGTTTTCAGGGAGAAGATTGCCCAAATCGACTGGACTCAATATCAAGGTAAACGGGTACTCCTCCGGGGTTGTGCCAATGTCCCTGTCCCAACTTGGGCTTTCCTGATCATCACCGCACATCTAGCTGAATATGTGGATCGAATCTATTTTGGGGAGTTGCGCTCTGCTGTAAAAATTTTTGTAAAGGGCTCTACCCCTTTATGAGCAACGAACGTGTCAGCTGGGAACAGTACTTCATGAACATTGCCAGGGAGGTGGCAACGCGTTCTACTTGTAACCGCAAACATATTGGTGCTGTTATCGTACGGGACAAAGCAATCCTTGCAACCGGATACAACGGCAGCATCCGGGGGTTAGCCCACTGCGATGATGCTGACCATGAGATGGAGAATGACCACTGTGTCCGAACGATTCACGCTGAAGCCAACGCTATTGTTCAGTCAGCCCGGAACGGCGTCCGGATTGAAAATGGTGAGATCTATGTTACTGCATCACCCTGTTACGACTGCTTCAAGATGATCGCCAATGCCGGCATTACAGCTATCTATTATGCGGAATTCTATCGGGACGATAGAATTAAAGCGCACGCTGCCGAACTGGGCATCGATCTAATCCACCTGAAATAGAAAAAAGAAAGGCGAACTGCCGGCTCTATGCCTGGAACCAGTAGTTTAACTTAATAAAGAGTGTATTGGACTTGGAAGGTGACCAGCTGTCCGAGCTGGCAGAAAAGTAATTCCGGTCGTTGAGATTATAAACCACATAAAGAATACTGCCAGGCAGATATTCCCACCTCATGACAAAAGTACCAATGGTGTTATCCATGATAATGTTATTGTTGTCAGTATAATTGAAGGGTACGTAATGGCGGGTCATGGGGGCGGCAAGTTCAACAAAATCGGAATAATCAACTTTTGCCCTGAATGGCTGCAGGTATGTTTGAAAAGAGAGATCCGGTGAAAATGCATAACTCAGGCGAACTGTAATTTCATCCGTTATCTGTCTGGCCTGCCCATAGACCCGGTGATCTCCCAGTTCATCAGATACTATGCCGACCCATTGCTGAGGGGTGAGTCGAAGGTGCTGAGCAATATTGATGCTTGTACTCAAACGCTGAGAAGCTCTTATTGTGGTTGAAAGGTTGACACGGTAACCACCATAACCGTTATCTTTCCAACCGTAACCCAATCCCGGTCTGAATGAAATCCATTTCCTTGCGTCTGTGGAAAGCCAGGCTCCTCCCCGGTATCCGATAGGATTTTCTTTGATCCAAGCTCTAGAATCACGGAACAGATCATCATCGGAATAAGAGGGTAGAATCTGTCCGTGATGAATGCCGAAACTCCAGTAGTTGGTGGTGGTAACCGATCCACTAAAGTTCATTTGTTGCTTGATCATTACACCGTCATTCCGATGATTGAGATCATAACTAACGCCGAGGTTACTTTTTAAAATTGGACCCCAGGGATCCTGTTGGCGGATCCTGAAATTCATATCCCAGGTTTGAATCCCCGCACGCTTCAGATATCCCATATCATTAATATCAAAATCATCATCGTAGGCCTGGAAAGTGGCACTTGCATTCCACCACACAGGATCATCATAAGCAAAGTGTACCCTCCCCGCATTACCACTTTTATCCTTTGTAGATGAAGAAACAAGCTGACCGGAAAAAGTGAGCCTGTTGTCGGCGAATTTCATCCGCCAGTCTGCACTGCCGACTGTGGCTGAATGCCCCAATTGCCTTCGCTGATCAGTCACCATCACACCTATAGTGGAAAGATCGTTAATAACACTCTTTTTTATTCTTCCAGCAAAGTGATTTGTATAAGGTTCAATAAGAAACTCACTCAAGCCACCCGAATCAGATTCTACAGTAGCATATTCATGGTTCGTCATGGCATTGACCACAGCAAATTCCAACCCAGAACTGCTTCTACCCAGCATCTTGGCTGCGCTGACAATATTGGTGGCATCAGGACGGTCTACAATGGCACCTGATTCAGGTGAAAAGTAGCTGGGCCTCGCCCCTATACGACGAGTATGGAAAAGATCCCCTTCAAAACCCTGATGGGGATTTTGAAAAATGGACATTCCTTCAACGAAAAAGGGACGTTTTTCATCATAAAATGTTTCAAAAGCTGACAGATTAAGCACTGACGGATCTGCCTCCACCTGTCCAAAATCAGGATTAATGGTCATAAATGCTGTGGTATTTGACCCAACACCGTACTCCATATCTATACCGGCTCCGCCTGTAAATTGGTCGCCGCCGTTGGCGTGGTAACCTCCCAAAGTGTAAGGAGTCAGTTCTATCTGTTTAGGTGGCGGTATTTCACTGAGTCCCTTCAACACCCCGAAACGGGAAACATTCCCTTTCATCCCCCGCTTTTTACCGGGCCATTCCATCCGTTCTTGCTTTCTAAAAATGAAGCGCCTCATCATAAATCCCCAAGTCTGTTCCTTACTGTTGGGGAAATTAAATAGTGAGAATGGAAGGCGAAATTCTACACTCCACCCTTGCTCGTTTCTATTGACTTTGGCATCCCAGACTCCGTCCCAAGACATGTCATAGCGGCTGTCATCATAAACATAGGTATCTAGCTTTGATCCTGCGGCGTTGACAATAAAACTGTATCCTGTAAGATTGTCATTCCTAGAATCGACAGCAACACCGATCCAGTCGGAATTGTTAATCCCTGATGCCGACCCACCCCGCATACCTTCGCTATGGGCCCAGCTGTCACGCCTGGAGAATCTCGATACGATGGCTTTGGGATCAGAGTCGTAGTTCATAAAAGCAACATAAATATTGTCATTATCATAAAGCAGTTTTACTTCAGTTTTTTCTGTAGGTTGAGCCAGATCTTCAGGCTCTGTCTGAAAAAAATCCAAAATGACAGGCGCTTTATCCCAAACAGAATCACTGAGGTCTCCATCGATTTTGGGAGGAGTATCTGTTCTTCTTGCAAAAACCTCCTTAAGAACAAGAGTTCCGGGATCAAAATCGGTGTCCGAGTTACTCCTTATCGCCGACAGAACAGAAAATAAGGTTATGGATATACAGAAAACCCGTCTCACCATAGCATTGAATTTAGTATTAAGTGTAACCAGTTGTTTTATAGATACCCCTAAGGCTGAAACCAGTAATTCAGCTTTAGGAACAGGGAGTTTGACCCGCTTGAGAACCATGCATCCGCTTCCCCTGAGTAGGCATTTGAATCATTCAAGTTGTATACCAGGTAGAGGGTACTTCCCAGGGAATACTCCCATCGTATGACAAAGGTTCCCACCGTATTACGCAGTTGGAAATCAGGATTAAAAGTATATTGTGGATAGGGGGAAAAGTTCAGTGTTGATTCTTCCGTTAATTCCTTGAAACCGTAATAGTCTCCTGATACCACAAAAGGCTGAACAAACACTTGGAAGGAAAGATCGGGAGAAAATGTCCAGTTTATTCTCACTTTTGTATCAACCATCTCTTGATCAAAAGGACTGTATATCCTGTGGTATCCGTTATCATCTTCCAGAACGGTGACGTATTGTTCATAGCTGATCTCTTTCCAGTACCGTGTCTCAAGGGAGATTCTCAGGAAGTTGGTTGGGTTCAGGGTCACATTGAGTGTAGGGACAATACCAAAACTTCCGTTTTCGGCTTTGCCGACTCCTACTGAAGGGTTCAAAACAATACGATTCCTCGGATCGCTGCTCATGAAAACAAATAGCCTTGTGCGCGGGGAAATGCCCACCAACCACGCATTGGGATCCTTAAACAGGTCACCATCATCAGTGGCTGGGAAAAGAAACATACCGCCCATGCCAAACATCCAGAAACTCTTGAACATATTCATAAGATTCCACTCTATTCGACGAGACAAAACTATACCGTCCGTCCTGGCGTATTGAAAAAATCTCATTGAAAAATTGTTACTTCGGAAAGGTCCCCAGGGATCCTGTTTACGGACTCCACCACCCGCTCTTACTGCCCATACCCCATTTCGCTCAAGAAAACCGAGGTCGTTGTTCATAAATGAATCACCGTAGTAGGTTGTAATGAGATCGGCACTCCACCACTTAAAGTTGTCATAAGCCAGGTAAAGACGGGAGGCAAAATCTCTTTTGTCTTCAGATTGAGACATTGCCGCCTGGCCGCTGAAATCGAACCGGTTGTTTCCGAACCTGAGGCGCCAGTCGAATGAAGCCACAGAAATCCCTCTGGCTGATGCACGTCGGACATCCGTCATTGTTGCACCGATAATGGATGAACTGTTGATTACAGGTGCTTCAACGCGACCGATGAAATAGTTGGTTCGCGGCTCAATAAGAAAATTCTCCCGGGATACATTTCCTCCGTTATCTATTTCTAAAGTACCGTTTTCCTCATCGGTCAAACTTTCAATAAAACCATAGGAAATACCCGATGGCGTCTTCCCCAAGACTTTTACCGCACCTAAGATGGTGGTAGCATCGGGTTGACTCACAATCAAACCATTGGACGGACTGAGATAGGACGGCGCCTTGCCAATCCTGCGAGAATGGAAAAGTCTGATGGGTGCCAGCGTGAAAGAACCTTCCAGCCAAGATTCAATTTCCTCTCCAAACTGCGGTGTGAAGAAAGAACCCCCTTCAACAAAAAAAGGTCGCTTTTCGGGATAGAATGTTTCGAAGGCCGTCAGGTTCAGAATTGAAGGATCTGCCTCAACCTGACCGAAATCAGGGTTTATGGCGATGGATACGGCACTGTTTGTGGCGAGGCCGTATTCCATATCTACACCCAGACTGCCTGTGTTGTCAGTGACACTTCCTAACTGCTTACCACCCAAAACGTAGGGAAGAATTTCTAGCTGTCTCGGGGGAGGAATGTTTTCCAGACCGGTCAGAGTACCGTACCGTGAAACAAGCCCCTTGACACCACGCGGTTTTCCCGGCCACTCATGCCACTCCTGTTTGCGATAAATGGTACGGTTCAGCTCCAATCCCCATATCTGCTCTCCTTGGGAGTTGAACTGGAAAACAGAGAACGGTAGAGCAACTTCGGCTGACCAGCCTCCATCATCAACTGACACTTTAGCATCCCAAACCGCATTCCAAGAGGAGTCATAATTCTCATCATCAGGAATGAAGAGATCCATCTTCACCCCTGCGGCATTCACAATAAAAACGTAACCGGTCCTGTTATCATTCTGAGGATCCAGGGCAATGTTTATCCAATCTGAATTGTCATTCCCTGCTTCCAGCCATTCATCACGGCGGGCCAGACGCCTCATGATTCTGTCCGGTTCTGAATCGTGACACCGAAAAGCAAAATAGAGTGCATCGTCATCGTAGACGATGCGCACTTCCGTGAATTCTGTAGGCTTTGCCAGATTGTCTGGCTCAGTCTGGATGAGGTCGGTCACGGGAATAGCTTTCTCCCATACAGAATCATCAAGCCAGCCATCAATTGTGGGAGGTGAATCGACTCGAATAGCTCGGGTCGTTTTGGAGAGTAAGCTTTCCGGATCCACTTGTCCCTGAGCTGAGACAATTGAGATGAAGGCTATACAAGCAGTTGTGACTGCCGCAAATGGAATTCGATTATTCATTATAAACACGCTTTCAAAAGGCTACAAACTTACCGCTATACACCGGAGTGTGAAAACTGTGATGAAAAGCGATTCTTATCGTCGTGACAGCCCTGAAATTTTGTAAATTGGAGTAATCGTCCGTTACCAACTCGAAACGGAAACTAATCAGACATGAAAATTGCCGTCCTCGTTAAACAAGTCCCCGGTGGCGATTCCCCCCTTAGAATCAGCGATGACCAGCTTTGGGTAAAGGAAGAGCATATCAATTTCATCACCAACGAGAGCGATAGCTACGCCGTTGAGGAAGCGCTTCAACTCAAAGAAAACCTGGGCGAAGGTGAAGTGGTAGCGGTAAGCCTGGGCCCGGATCGCACCCAAAGAACCATAAGGGAGGCATTATCAAAAGGGGCAGACAGAGGAATACACATTGAAGAGTCTTACCCTTATGCATCCGATCCTTTGCAAATTGCCAGGACTTTTGCCAGTGCTCTGGAAGGAGAAAAGTTTGATTTGATTCTGACCGGATTGCAGTCCGATGACTTCGGTTTCGGCCAGGTGGGTGTTCTTCTGGGAGAGATGTTGGGGATGAGCACAGCTACTCTGGTTATCGCAACTGAACTTGCCGATGGTAAAATCAAAGTCAAGCGGGAGCTGGAGTCTGGCTGGTTCCAGTGGGTGAACCTTGATCTTCCTGCATCCATCAGTATTCAGTCAGGCATCAATACGCCGCGTTATCCATCTCTAAAGGGGATCATGGGCGCTAAGAAAAAAGAACTTAAACAGGTGACAGCTGATTCCAGTGATGAAGCAAAACAGTCTATCTCAAAGGTATATATCCCTCAAAAAGTAAAGCGAACGGAAATAATTGAAGGAACAGTTGATCAACAGGTAGAGCGTCTTGTGGATGTACTCAAGAAAGATTTAAGAATAATTTAGGTTATGAGCATACTTGTTGGTGTTGAAGAGAATAACGGTACTGTTCACCGTATGAGCTGGGAGGCTCTGGCCGGAGCTCAGGCGGTGGGACGCGATTTAGGCCTTCCTGTGTCCGTGGTACTTATGGGTGAGGATGTTTCCGGCTTAGCCAATTCTTTTCAATCAAAAGATGTTCAAGAAATTCTGACAGTTGAAAATACCCTGCTCGGTGGCTACAGTGCTGACGGATTTTCTTCCGCATTGTCCCAAGTCATTGAAGCAGAATCTCCTAAGTACGTGCTCATGGGGCACACCTACATGGTGCGAGATTTTCTCCCTCGTGTTAGCGCAAAGCTGAGGATCCCCTTTCTTGCCGATAACATTGACTATAGTGTAAATGAAGGATCTTTGGTACTGTCAAAACAGGTTTTTGCCGGAAAACTTGTGGCGGATACCATGCTCAACAGTGATGGGCCGTGTATCATCTCCTTTCAATCTGCCTCTTTTCAGGAAGAAGATGTGACAGAAGGATCCGGCGCTGCCGCAAGGGCGGTGTCCGTCTCTCTGGAGGAAAGTGCCATACACAGCACATCGGGAGACCCCTTCCAGGAGGCGGCCGGGGCTGTGGATCTCTCCAGTGCTGAAGTGATCGTATCTGTAGGTCGGGGTATTGGCAAAGAAGAAAATCTACCAATGGTGAAGGATCTGGCTCAGGCCATGGGAGCCGAAGTAGCTTCGTCTCGCCCAGTTGTGGATGCAGGATGGCTTGAACCGTACCACCAGATCGGCAGCTCAGGACAGACCGTGGCGCCGAAGCTTTATCTTGCTCTTGGCATTTCTGGAGCCATTCAGCATGTGGTAGGCATGAAAGGATCCAAAAATATTATACTCATCAACAAGGACCCGGAAGCACCCCTTTTTGAACTGGCCGACTACGGCATCATCGGAGATATCCTTGAGATTGTTCCAAAACTGACGGAAGCACTTTTAGGAGTCAAGACATGAACTATTTCTCAAAAACAGTGAGTGACTCAGTGTCATACGGTCAGGCGTTTGGCCACTCCCAGCCAAAGAGAAAGGAATGGAAAGAGTTTGGACTAGTACCAAGCGTCTGATGTAAGAGATTGAAAATGCCTGAGCGAGAGATTCTGGAAATTGATGTACTATTCGTCGGGGCCGGGCCAGCCAGCCTCAGCGGGGCCATCCATCTTAATCGCCTCCTAAAAGAAAATGGGGAGGAACCTTCAATAGCCATTATTGAAAAGGGAGCAGAAGTCGGTGCTCATTCTCTATCCGGTGCCATTGTAGATCCGAGAGCTCTTCAAGAACTGATTCCTGATTATATGGATAAGGGTGTACCGTTTGAATCTGAGGTTAAAGAAGAACACATGTATTACCTGAGCTTATCCAGAAAATTCCCTTTCCCTTTCATTCCAAAGTCAATGTCCCACCATGGATGTTATGTCGCCTCCCTGGGCAAACTCACACGCTGGCTGGGTAATATCTGCGAGGAGCAAGGCATAGATATATTCTGTGGTTTTTCGGGATCCGAGCTCTTATATGAGGATGATAGAGTCGTAGGGGTCCGATTGGGAGATCGCGGGATAGACAAGAATGGTCAACCAAAACCGAATTACGAGGCGGGCGGAGATATCCGCGCAAAAGTCACTGTTCTAGGGGAAGGGACACACGGGAATCTCACGAAGGAACTCATAACCAAATGCCACCTAAGATCGGGTAAGAATCCCCAGGTCTGGGCGTTGGGAGTAAAAGAGTTGTGGCAAATGCCCCCGGATACCGTCCCGGCAGGTTATGTAGCTCATACCATGGGATTCCCCTTGGGACACGACATTTTTGGTGGCGGTTTCATCTATGGCATGAAAAATGATATTTGGAATGTGGGAATCGTTGTAGGGCTCGACTACAGCGATTCCAACGTTGACCCCCACCACGAGCTTCAATCTCTGAAGACTCACCCATGGGTCAGGTCACTCCTAGACGGAGGAGAAATGATTGCCTATGGAGCCAAGACACTGCCTGAGGGAGGCTACTTCTCTATCCCAAAGCTTACTGTAGGTGGTGCCATGCTTATTGGTGACTCCGCCGGTTTTTTGAACGGACAGCGATTGAAAGGAATCCATCTCGCTATGAAATCTGGTATGCTGGCGGCGGATGTAATTAGGGACGCCTTAGACAATAACCGATTTGATGATGAAATGCTCAGCTCTTTTGAGACGAAAGTACAGGAAAGCTGGATTCATGATGAGCTTTGGAAGGTAAGGAACTTCCACCAGGGTTTTGACAGAGGACTTCTGGCGGGCCTTTTTAACGCCGGGTTTGGACTGGTCACTGGTGGTCGAGCGTGGGGGCTCTTCAATCGCCTTCAATCCAAAGAAGATTACCTTCATCTAACAAATCTTAATAAAACCGCTGAGGGGGAATATCATGACCGTTATAACAACCTGAAGTTCGATGGAAAATACTTGTTCGATAAGGTTACAGATGTCTATCACTCCGCCACCTCGCACGATGAAGATCAAATCCCCCATTTACATGTCCACGATACGGATATTTGCATCACTAAATGTGTTGAGGAATTTGGGAATCCATGTGAAAAGTTCTGTCCCGCCGACGTCTATGAGATCGTAACAGAAGAGAATAATCGTCGGTTACAGATCAACTTCTCAAACTGTGTCCATTGCAAAACGTGTGATATTATGGATCCCTATCAGATTATAAACTGGGTTCCGCCCGAAGGCGGCGGTGGTCCAGTCTGGATTAACCTTTAGGCTGATCCTAGAAATTCTAATATAATTCGCATCGGCGGTAGTATACCACTTATCGCTATTACCCATTGTCTGGCAGGGAGTATTGGTCCTGCACGGATTTTAAATAATGTGAGATATACTACAGATTTTACCTCTCAAACATCATTTACAAATGATTCCAAT
Organism: Candidatus Neomarinimicrobiota bacterium; assembly: GCA_012964825.1. Lineage (NCBI taxonomy): Bacteria > Pseudomonadati > Fidelibacterota > Fidelibacterota bacterium. The sequence goes on along the minus strand of DTTI01000028.1, from coordinate 36,325 downwards.
ACAACAGAGTTATAATATGTTGATGAGAGTTCGGGAACCACTTTCCTAGTCTCAACCTGGGAAGTTACGGGGGTAGGTACAGCAACAAAATGATAAATTCTCACCTTAACAGTATATTTCGAAGGCATAGTATTAAGAATATCATGCTATTTCACCTAAGGCATAAAATGGTGAATCGAACCCTAAATAAATACAGTTTCATTTCATTGATTGCGCTTTCACTTGCTTGTCTCATCACATCATGTAGCAAGGAAGTATCTTTCAAAATGGAATTAGGAAATAGAAAGTCCTTTCATGAAGAAAAACATAATATAATCCCTGGGCCGCGGACTTGTTTTTGGACCCGTGGTCCAGTGAGCAAAGATCCGTACATAAATATTGCCTATCCTGATGCTGGTGCTTTTTATTGGAATGCAACCTTTACTGTACCAGAAGGTGCCCGATTGTATCTTGAAGGCAAATTTCCTCACTCGAGATATATGTCACTAATTAGTTATGACGGCCGGGGTGCACCAATAGAATCTTTGGCTGATTATCTTATTGTACCTGATGAACATTCAATAAATCCATTTATAGAAGGAGCGAATAGAACAAATGAGAATAGATCTTATACTGTTGAAATTGTAAATCTTCCTCCAGAAATAAGAAGAAAAGAAGGAACCAAGCTTGAGTTTCAAAATGACATTAAAGGTTCTGGTTTGCAAAATGAAACCGGTCTCAGAAATTCGTTAAATGCGGTACAATACGGACAAGGGCAGCAGTCAATTATCTATCGAATTTATGTCCCTGATAAAGGTAAAGATGAATCAGGAGGGGTACCTTTACCTGAGTTTGTTTTAATTTTGAATAATGGAGATGAATTAAGAGGAGAAAAAGCTTGCGAAGCATTACATACTAACCAACCAGCACAAATCACCATCGACGCTATAGGGTTACCTATGACCGTATACTCGGAACTTATAAACCAAGCTGGGAAACCAGATACATGGCCAGCGACGGTACCAACAACTTGGTATCTTCAATATGACAGAGATTTTCTTTTAGGTATTTATAACGGACAGCTGCCAAAATCCTTTAGAAAAAGCACAGGTGGCTTCTATCCAAATCTTGATAATAATTATGTACGGACTATTATTAATCGTAAAAATGGCAAAGTATTTGTTATGAAAGGGAAGTTGCCCAAAACTCCAAAAACCTATCATGGCGATGAATTCATGTCCAAAGGAGAGCTGGTATACTGGTCTATTTGTTCTAATCAAGGTTTTGCAAATACCCGGGTGAATGATTGCCTTTTTGATGAACAGGTTCCTGTGAATAATAATAATGAATATATTATTGTGGTTAGTAGAGAAGAGGACCGTCCTCGGAATGCTCATCCCGAATGTGGAGTTGGCTGGTTACCGATGGCTGATGATGGTGACGGCGCAATTGATGAAGATGTCACAGTTATTCAAATTAGGAACATGTTAGCCTCACCCGATTTTAAACATGCAATCCAAAATGTAAATGAGATAGGTAAAGAAAAGCAGATAATGGGGCCTTATTTACCGGTTTCTTTCTACACTACAACAGGAGCATTTGAAATTATCTTTCCATGTCTTAACTGAGTTAGAGGGGCTACCAGACTGATTAATAAATATATTGTATAGAAACAAAAAACCCCCACCAAGTAGCGGGCTTTTTTGTTTCTATACTTCCTGATTGACTTTAAAGCTATCTCCCCTTAGTTGGCTACAGCAAGGAGTGTGAGCTAAAACACACAATAAATTAAATTGTAAAAAATTGTTGCCCCCAGACAGATTAAATGTCTATTTTCACACCTGTGGGGCGAGGAATCGCTGTCCCTGAGGTAATAATTTCAACTAAGATGAGGAACAGATCATGAAATCCAGAATGATATCGATTGCAACTTTTATACTTGCACTGATGGTCATTGGGGAGGCCCAGTCTATTACGGGGACCTACCAGTTGCACTCTGTGAGAGTTATTTATAATAACATTGTTCGCCCGGCTACCCATGCCGATGATGCGGACGTTGACGGCGTCTACGGCACATGGGTCATACCTTATGGTGACTCATACGTGGCAATGGATGCAAACGCAGATGGGGTGGCCGACCTCAAACGAGTTTTAACTGGAGGTCTAGGCGCTAATATCCGAGTGGAATCTTATCCGGAAGCCAGAGATCCTTTCTATTTAACTAATTATATTGGAGTGGATTTAACAGTGGCGCTGGATCATGAAAACGGGACGGCCATCATTCCAGGTGACCCCACGAGACCAAGTACATATCCAACCACTTTAACAGAAAATTGTGTTACACAGCTTACTGTAGCAGCCGTTACGGATAATCAGGCGAACGTCTACAAGGGACCCATAGTTAATCCAAATGGGAATGTTGTCTGGGGTTTTGGTATACAGCAATCGACTGTCTTTAGCTGGTTCAAACCCATTGATCCGGCTACACATTACCCGAATCGTAACCATTCGCCAAAGGTCGCCGGTATTGATTCTTCATGGGGAATGATTGTTGGCAAAGACGCTACTGAAAACTCTGACGGCACCATGCGGTTTAAGCATGCCACAATTAGATGGCACGCTTTGGATGGACCTTATGCTACAGGTGGTGCTGAGGCTGGTATTGATGATGATGGGGCACTTAACAGACAGCTCGGTGTGACCATTACCGCTGACAAAGTTACTATTCCAGGCATGGTTGCATGGGGCGCTACAAAAGGCGCAACCATCGTTGCAGGTGACTACCCAATGATTAACGGACGAGGATTTGATGGTGACAAATTGTCTTTCACTCCAGGTGAGCAACTCTTGACCCACACCTCTGTTGGAGGTACCTGGGATGGTGTTGGATATGCATTCGATGTCCGGGGTGGCGATGGAAAACCCTTCTCTGGTGATGAGCCATTAGCGTTCACAGGTTACTACTTTACTGCAAACTTTGCTGCCGCTGCCGGTGCCTGGCAAGCAGCTTTAGCGGTTGCTGATCTTTCAGATCCTACAGCAGCAATAACGGCTGCTGCCACAGCTGTTGCTACAGCCTTTAGCCTGGATGCAGCGACTGCAGCTGCTGTTGTAACGGGCGCTGCGACAGCCCTTGGGGCTAGTTTTACTGCTGCTGTTACTGCACTCATGACTGGTGGTATGGATGCAGCAACTGCCGCTGCGACTGCCTTTGGTCAAATTGCTCCCACTGGGCCTACAGTTCTTCTGGGTGCCATGACTGCCGCCGGGATTACTGTAAACGATGGTGGTCATGACTTTTCAGCCACCGCACCCACAGCAGGTGGCCGTTTACTGTTCCAGGTTGATGCCAATACAGTTGGTGGCATATGTGTACCTGTTCGTCAGGTCGTGGATGTATTTGCTCACTTCACAAATACAGTGGACTGGGTTGCTCCTACGTCGCCTATTAAACCTCTAACCATATCGGATGAGAGTAATATCCCTATGCAGTTTACCCTGCATAACAACTACCCGAATCCTTTCAACCCCGTTACCACTATCAGTTTTGACCTCCCTGAGGAGAACTATACTGAAGTGGCTATTTACAATATGATGGGGCAGAAAATACGGACACTCCATACGGGCAATATGAACGCTGGGCGCCATCACATTTTATTCGATGGTGTTAACGATCAGAATCAGCAGCTTGGTAGTGGTGTCTATTTCTACCGTGTGGTTGCTGGCGAATTCCAGGCCACAAAGAAAATGATGCTTGTCAAATAAAAGAACCGGCTCTTAGGTTCATTTAAGCGATTTTCATAAGTTCAGCCCCGTTTTGTACGGGGCTGAACTTTTTTATGAAGATAAACGCAACTAGAATCTCTGTCGTTTTTACCGCGATTTTCACAACCCTGTCGGCCCAGAGCGGATCAATATCCGGGACTGTACTCGACGCTTCATCTAACGATCCCCTTATTGCCGCCAACGTAACAGTTGCGGGCGAAGCACTTACCGAAACCACAGGCAGTGCAACTGATGCGAATGGTCAATATACCATCACCAATCTGCCGCCTGGTGAGTATGTCGTTAAAGTGAACTACATCGGTTATGAGACAAAAGAAGAGACAATTACCTTAAACTCTGGACAATCCCTATATCTTGATTTTAAGTTGGCTCTTTCAGCCATTGAGTACGATACATATGTGGTCACCGCTTCCCGCCGCCGGGAGCGGATTGAGGATGCACCGGCCGCCATCAGCGTGATCACGGCAAAGTCCATTCGAAGAGAGAGTAACACAAACCTTGGTGATTATCTGAAATCGGTGAAAGGGGTCGATTTCACTCAGTCTGGTATCGACAGTTACAACCTGAGTGCCAGGGGTTTCAACAGCTCCTTTAGTTCACGGCTTTTGACTCTGACCGATGGAAGAATGGCCAATGTACCGTCCCTCCGACTTGTTGCATACAATGTTATCCCCGTCTCTTTCGAAGATGTGCAGCAAATCGAGGTAGTGCTGGGCCCTTCTTCTGCCCTCTATGGACCTAACGCTCACAGTGGCGTTCTTAATATTATCACGCGCGCGCCCAGAGACTCAAAAGGGACCACTTTCAATGTTCAAACAGGCTTCCTCGCCCAGCCGGGTGGAAAACCGTTGAAGAAAATATCGTTTCGTCATGCTTCAGCCTGGAAAGATTTTGGGTTCAAAGTGTCCAGTGTGGCACTGAACGCCTACGACTGGGAGCATTACAATGATGATGAATTTCAAGGGCACGACCCTGCTTTTCTCGGCAGACCCCACCTCTCCCGCGATGGTATAGATAACGGCGGATCCAGTCCTGAACTTTTTAGCCCCACATTTACGGAAGACATGCTCAGGGAGCTGACCGTTGGTGAAGTGCCTAACAACGGTATTGATGATAACGGCAACGGCTTTATTGATGAAACAATGGATATGGTTGGCTACGCCTATGCCGATGGTATGATTAACTGGTTCCCTTTCGGCACCGAACAGAATTCGCCTAAGATTACACAGGTGATGGTCACCCAGGCCGCAAGTGACCCGTTTAACCGGCTGTGCGTGATTAATGGTGTTATCAATTCATTCAGTGGTAACTGCCAGGGGATAGTTCTCTGGGGTGTCACTTCAGACAGGATCGGCAAACAGTTCAAAGATGGCCTTGATAACAACGGTAATGGAGCGATCGATGAGGGGATTGATACCGGTATTGATGGAAGTGATGAATTATTCTTTGATGGTATAGACAATGATGGAGATGGACTGATAGATGAGGATGATGAAACCGTTGCAAACTATTGGCTCAACCGCTTCGGAAGCTATGCTTCAGGTGATACAACAAAATTGGACAGATATGGTTTCGGTTTTGGCGACTATGAATATGATGATGAAGGTAATCTTCTGTTCGATACAAATCGCAACGGTGTATTTGGAGACCCGGAGGATTTCAAGCTGACAAGAGGGGAATTGAGTCGTTGGATAAAGGATGCAAACGGAGACGGCTTGGATGACTTTCCTGATTTTAATGTGGAAAACTACCGCTACGATCTTCGTTTTGATTATGACCCAAACAGCGATTTCAACCTCAGCCTTTCCCACGGATTGGCAAAAGCAAAAAACATCAACATCACCGGTATCGCCCGCTACCTGGCCGATGGTTGGGTCTATCAATACTACCAGAGTCGGCTGAGGTACAAGAACTTTTTTTGGCAAACTTATCTGAATACCAGTATGTCCGGAAAGTACAACCCTAAATACCCATTGGCTCACTCTCCTACCCGAAATATGGCCACCGGCGGAACCATCTACGACCGGTCCAAAAAGTTCAGTACCCAGTTTCAGCATGCAATGGAATTCATGAATAGTGATCTTAGGTTTGTATGGGGCGCCGATTACTTTCTGACCATGCCGGACACAAGAGGCTCAATACTTTCAGATGACCAGGGGGTTAACGGCAGGGACGATAACGGAAACGGTGAGGCCGGCTCGCCTATTACCTGGGCCGACTATAATGACAATCTTAGACACGATCGAGGTGAGATGTATACAAGGTGGGGTACTGATAACGGTAAGCAGGATGGCCTGGTGGGAACTACAGATAATGTCCTGCATGCGGTTGCGGACGGCATTGACAATGACGGTGACGGCCTCATCGATGAGGGCATTGATGAGCCGGCTGAGGACAACCGCTATGTTGTTAATGAGTTCGGTGCCTATTATCAGATCAATTGGAAGCTCAATCCAAAATATGAGCTGATCCATGCCACTCGTTTTGACGCTCACGACCGCCTGACTGACTTCATTGAATTCAACAACTACGACTATAATTACAGCCCTACTAACTGGAAGTTCAATTTCGGCAAAACTGAAGGGATGCAAATCTCCCCAAAGATCGGCCTGGTGTACCGTCCCCGGGAAAACCAGAACTTCAGACTCACATGGGCCAAAGCGTTTAACACACCATCCAACCAGGCGCTGTTTCTGGATATTTTTGTGACCAGGGTGGCCACTTACAAGGTATATGCCCGTGGTGCTCATGAAGGGTATGTGTATCCCAGGAGTGAAGATGGGGATATCTTCTGGAAAAGCCCTTACAATGCTTTTGAGGTAAATGAGTTTGATTCAACTACACACGTTTTCTTCTACCCTTCTACAGACCCTAGAAACAGGGGATTCTTTAAGGACGATATTCCAGATCAGGGCGGCATTTATCCCGAAACAGTCCACACACTGGAGTTCGGTTACAAAGGCCGCATTGCCCCCACCATTTATGGGACAATGGATATCTTCAGGAGCAACTACAGTTCATTCGTCAGTGCCATTACTTTTATAACACCTATTGTGCTTGACAAAGAAGTGTTGACCACAGACTATAATGGGAACGGGGTCATTAATGAAGACCCGGATAACATTCTGGATGAAGATGATCTGGATGAATCATTTGACGTCTGGCTCACACATCTTGAAGGCATTGCTTCCATGGATACAACAGCAGGCTTTAACCCTCCTGTTGTTGTGGGTTACCTCAATTACGGGAATGTGAACATGGGCGGTATGGATATGAGCCTCTCATTCTTACTGAACCGAACATGGAGTGCGGACATTACATACTCTTATCTCAGCATGAGTGACTTCATCAACCCAATCACCAATGCAAAGGATCCCATTAACGCTCCCAAGCATAAAGGAGGTATAAAGCTGCGGTACTCTCCTCCGGAATCGAAGCTTGGTGGCACATTCAATTATCGTTATGTGGACGCCTTCCCTTGGCAATCAGGCGTCTATTTCGGCACCATAGGCCCTTACCATATATTTGATTTCCACGCGCGATATCAACTTATAGACAAGGTGGCTGTACTGATGAGTGTCAGCAACCTTTTCAACGATCGTCATATTGAGATTCAGGGTGGCCCGGCCATCGGCCGCCTGGTTATGCTCCGCCTCCAGGCTGAGCTTTAATCCACCGCCTTACCAATCCTCACAACTCTCCCCTGTCTGAAGTAAATTTCTTTTTCCCATGAGCGGTCATTTCACTTCTCAAAAAGTTCTCAAGACAGCAGCCCTGCTCCTGAGTATCACATTCCTTGCTGAGCTGCTGGGTGGTATTGTTTTCGGCAGCTTGAGCCTCATTTCAGATTCATTTCACGTTATTTCCGATCTCGGTTCTATTCTTATCGCTTCTTTTGCCCTTTCTGTGGCTCAAAGGCGGCACCCCACCCAGAGAATGGCTTTCGGCTACCATCGTCTGGAGGTGATGAGTGCCCTTTTTAACGGCATTGTTCTCAGCATCATTTCGGCTGTTATTTTCCTGGAGGCGTGGGAGCGGTTCCGGAATCCAGGCAAAATCGAAACCAGCGGCGCCCTGGTGATTGCTGTCATTGGACTTGTGGTAAACCTTATCGTCATCCGCTTCTTTCATCACACACCGGACAAAGACAAGGATGTGAATATCAGGAGTGCCTACCTGCACATCATGGGGGATATCCTCGCCTCAGTTTCCGTGGTGGTTGGCATCATCGCAATCAAGCTTTTTGATATGCCCGTCATCGACCCCGTTGTGGCCGCCTTTGTGGCGTTGCTTTTGCTCATAGGTGCTGGTAGGGTTCTCTATTCCAGCGCGGAAATTCTTTTACAGAAATCACCCCAGGATATTGACCATGTCCGGCAGCGCGTGCTGGAAATTGACGGCGTTAAAGATTTTCTCGATGTGAGGCTTTGGCAGGTCTGTTCACATCTGACAGTCGGGACGGCTCACGTCGTCGTCTCCGTGGATTCTCTGGAAGCCGCGGAGCCCATCAAACAGAACATCCGATCCATCATTCAGGAAGAGTTCGATGTGAGAGATATTACACTGGAGTGTGAGACGGAAAAAGGGGCTGAAGAGCACTCACACCGCTTTGAGCACCAGCATTAGCCGGTGCCTTTTGGCCTAAATAGCCAAGCTAACACCAGCATAAAACCAAAAGTTCTTTCAGGGTCTTTTCCTGTTAGCAGACTCATTAAATGGTTAATTCGGCAATGATCCTTCAGGTGGTTTGACCCCGAATTGATCAAAAGATTCATTCTTCGGCACAGCAATTTCGCCGTATTGCTTTTCATACTTTCCGATGTTATCTGACAGAGCCCTTTGAAAACTCTTGGCATGAGATGGGGTCATGATGATTCTTGAATTCACTTTCGCCTTTGGCATACCCGGGAGGAGGCGGGTGAAATCCATGACAAACTCAGCCGGAGAGTGAGTAATGACCACAAAATTGGCATAATCGCCACTCCCAACTTTCTCATCAAGCTCAATGTTGATATGCTGTTCTTTATTTTTACTCACGTTTTTTTCTTTCTCCCTCTTCGCGACTTTTTCTTCTTCTTTAAAAGCGGGTTTTCATCGTCACTCTTATTACGGAGATTGAATTCTTCCCAATCTTCTTCCAGTCCTTCCCAAACGTCTATCTCTTCTGTAGTATCTTTTTCTACGGTTTGTACCTCTTCTTCAAAAAGAGAAAAGGTGTCTTTTTTCTTTTCAAAAGTCTGCGGGTCCACCTCCTCCTGATCGGTGGGGTCGAGACGTTCAATCTCATCCTTGTAGACTTTCATATCGAAAAAGTCTATATCCTTTACAATACCGTTGGCCACAAGGTATTCTATGAAATCCAGGTATTTCGCATTCTGTAGATCGGTCTTGCAATCAGCACAAACCAACGACTCTCTGAGACCCTCTTCTCCAAGGGGAGTTTTGCATTCTGGGCAGATTAAACCTTCTGATAACATGACAGTTCCTCGTATTATCCTCGATTTGAAGGCGTTAATATAATCGGCGACCTGCCCCTCGTCAACAGTAATTTCAAAATTTTCATTTATTATTATTTTCAGCTATTCGGCGGAAGAAACTTTCCTCAACCTCTGAGAATAACTGTCCCCGCCTCTCCTTTACCGCCTTCGCTGTCTCAACAAACTTCTGGAAATTGTATTTCTGAAATTCCCTGTTCATGACCCATGAGAAAGGCGGTATCACCTTCGGCGGAAAACCGGCAGCCACCACATTGCAGGCCGGGCCTACGATGGTTCCAGTGTTGAAAGGGGTACCGATGGCCGACTTTGAATGATCACCCATGAACAACCCCACAAAAAGACTTCCTGTGTCAATCAGCTCGCCGTGTACAGTCACTTCCACGGAAGTATAATTGTTTTTCAGATCGCTGTTATTGGTTCCTGCACCGAGGTTGACCCATTCCCCGATGTAGGCGTGACCGATAAACCCGTCATGCTGTTTGTTGCTCCAACTCTGGAAAATGGACTCAGCCACCTCCCCGCCAATCTTACATCCGTGACCGAGAGAGGTCTCTCCGAAGATCTTTGCACCGGCTTTAATAAGGGTACAATCACCAACATAAAGGGGACCCTCAAGATAAGCACCGGACTGAACGGTCACATTTTCGCCAATGATGACCGGGCCCGATTCACCATCCAGAATGGCCCCTGCCTTAACTTTAGTGCCCTCAGGCACATAGATGTTATCTCGATTTAAGATATGGACACCATCATCAATATCGCCTTTCACTTCTCCCAGCGGGAAGTGGGTAGCGTCCTCCTCGATAGCATGACCGTTCTCATTGATGCAATCCCATAGGTAAGTAATTATTTTCAGATCATCGGCCTCCTTCCCTAAGATTTCGGGACATGGTGTTTCCACAGGACCCCCGGCCTCAAGCCACTTTTGACCCGCATCTGATGACAGATGTGCTCCCACCACACAGCCGTCTGATGTGAGGACCCCCTCCTTCGATTCCAAAAGCTTTAGCAACGCTTCGCTCCAGAGGACCGCACTATTGAGCCAAAGACCTTCAGAAACAGATTGTGGATTCACCGCCAACTCGTCAAAACGTGCCTCAGTGATGCCCACAAGTTCTTCCCGAACGAACAGCGAAACGGAACCGTCAGAACGCAACAGACGCAGACGTTCCAAGAATGTGAAGGCGCCGCACCTCAGTTCAAACACGGTGCGTGTCAGAGTAATGGGCTCCAGCTTCAAGGCCGAAGCCCGGGTTTCATAAAGGTAGATATTCATAAGTTCAGCAACTTTTGTACTGCCAGATAACTCCTTTCAAGAAATTCACTTTTCGAACTGTCAATCTCCACATTGAAAAAATGTTCCGAATATTTACTGGCAAATCCAATTCGCAACGGTGCCCCTGAAATGTGCGTCAGGTAGGCTGACGGTAGATTAAAGCCGGGATGCATATCTACAACCGCCTCGTACTGCCTGTCAAATATTCGGTCCACCATGGTTTGTCGCGGCAACCTGAGCCAGTTCAAATCTTCATCCTCATACACCTTCACCTTCTCCGGAAGTGAGTCCTGAAATGTGTGATAAAGCCTCTTATCCATCAGAAAATCGATTTTAGCATGCTCGTTTTGGTAGATGGATTTCAGGAAATAACGGGCAATTCTGGAGTTCTCACGACCTTCCGGCAGGATAATGAGTGCAGAGCGAATCCCTGAGCCTCCCTTTCGGATAGCACCAGTGAAATCTGGCTTCTTCAATTTTCGTGTCAACCGAAACCAGGTGATGGTCCCGCATGTTTTCCATTGTTCCAGTTGGCGGCGCATACTGTGCAATATAGGACTTTTGCTGAAAAAAGAAACTTTTTAGTTACTGACGATTTTCCAGCAGAACTCTGTATCTTTGCAGATCTGAAATGCACAGTTTTACAAACATAAGATGCCTGTAGGAAAGAAAATACTCTGGAGCGGACTCGGCTGGGTACTGGCCGGTCCTATCGGCGCGCTGGTGGGATTTTCGTTGGCGGCCTTTTCTGAACAGCCGCCGGAAGGCTCACCCTACAGAATGCACTATGGCCCAAGGAAAAGTCCCAAAGATTATCCCCGCACCCGTCCCGGCGACTTTGCTGTCTCCTTGCTGGTTCTTCTGGGCCAAGTCATGAAGGCAGACAATAAACTTTTGAAATCGGAACTGGCATTTGTTAAACAGTTCCTTACAAAACATTTTGGACAGGAAAATGCGAAAGATCTCATGATACTCTTCAAAGACATTTTAAAGCAGGACTACGCCCTCCCATCCATCTGCCGTCAGATCAAGAAGGAGATGGACCATGCGGCCCGGCTGGAACTGGTCCACGGACTATTTGGGCTCGCTCATGCTGATGGCGAGCTCCATCAGTTGGAAGATGATATGATCAGGAAGATCTGCAATTATATTGGTGTCTCTCCTTCCGATTTCGAATCCATGAAAGCCATGTTTGTGAGCCAGACCACAGGCACTTATATCATACTTGAAGTGGATCCCTCCGCTACCGATACCGAAGTAAAGCGGGCTTACAGAAAAATGGCCGCCAAGTATCACCCCGACAAGGTAGCACACCTGGGAGAAGAGTTCGGGCAGTTGGCGGAGAATAAGTTCAAGGCTGTGAACAACGCCTATGAAAAAATCAAGAGTGAGAGAAATCTGAATTAGCCGTGTCCACTGAAAAAGCTGGACAGTACCCCTTTACCCGCGGAATCTATCCCAACATGTACAGAGACCGGCTCTGGACCATGCGCCAGTATGCCGGCTTCACCTCTGCCGAAAAATCCAACAAACGTTACCGCAATCTCCTGGATCAAGGCGTCACTGGTCTATCGGTGGCCTTCGATCTCCCGACCCAGATGGGGTACGATTCTGACCACGCAATGGCCGATGGAGAGATAGGTCGTGTTGGGGTTCCCATCGCCACGTTGGAAGATATGGAGATACTTCTGAAAGACATCCCCCTTGGCGAAGTCTCCACATCCATGACCATCAACGCCACTGCGGCCATTTTGTTGGCGTTCTATGTGATGATAGCTCAGAAAAATGGCGTGAACACCAAAAGTTTACGGGGGACAGTGCAGAACGACATCCTAAAGGAGTATATCTCCCGGGGAACGCACATTTATCCCCCAAAGCAGAGTCTAAGAATCGTCACTGATATTTTCGAATATTGTAACCGCCAAATGCCACAATGGAACACAATTTCCATATCAGGCTACCACATCCGTGAAGCGGGGGCCACAGCCGCGCAAGAACTTGCTTTCACTTTCTCCAACGGCATCGCCTATGTTCAGGCCGCCCTAGACCGAGGCCTGGATCTAGACGACTTTGCTCCCCGTATCTCATTTTTCTTTAACGCACAGATGGACTTTTTTGAAGAAATCGCAAAGTTCAGGGCCGCACGACGTATCTGGGCAAGAATCATAAAAGAGAGATTCAATGCAAATAACGAGAAGTCCATGATGTGCCGGTTTCACGTTCAGACAGCCGGATCTTCACTGGCTGCACAACAGATTGATAACAACGTAGTACGGACAGCATTTGAAGCCCTATCAGCGGTACTTGGTGGCACCCAATCACTTCATACCAACGCCCGGGATGAAGCGCTGGCGCTCCCTACGGAAGCATCCACACAGCTGGCATTGCGGACACAGCAGGTTATCGCTCATGAAGCAGGTGTCACAAACGCAGTGGATCCGTTGGCGGGATCATGGTATGTAGAAAAAACAACAGACCGTCTTGAAGAGGAAGCTTTCGAGTTGATCAAAAAGGTTGATGATCTCGGAGGCGCCATATCAGCCATTGAGACAAGCTATATACAGGAAGAGATCGCCCGTAGCTCATATAATTATCAAAAGAAAGTAGACTCCGGAGAACAGATTGTAGTGGGTGTAAATAAATTTGAACACAGCGAGCCTGAACAAATTGATTTGCATGCTATCAACCAGGCTGCTGTTCACAGGCAGTTGGAAAGACTGAACCGATATAAAGATAACAGAGAAAAAGGCGATGTGGATCAGGCCTTATCACAACTTAGGAGTGCCGCTGAAGGAGATGCTAATCTTATGCCATTAATCATTCATTGCGTGAAAAACAAATGTTCCCTGGGTGAAATTTCCTACACACTCAGAAACGTATTTGGTGACTACACACCTGCTTAATCAACAATTGGTTGCCTTATATTCAACTAGTTTAATACCTTCGGGGTTCACGCTCGCGTATTAGTTGTTGGTCAAAAACTTTTCGTGGGAACTGACAGTGGTGGTAATCGTAGAAATGGTTAAACGGTTTCCAAATTGGAGAATAAAGAAATGAAATATACTAAATTTGTTATCAGTACTATTGCAATTGCGACGCTCGTGGTCTCTTGCGGAAAACAGTCCGCACCTCCGGTTTCTCCGGAAGACACCAAGAGGCTCGCCTCAGCTGACGAGTCAGTAGACCGCATGGGTTTGGAGCAGAATGATGTTGAGGTCAACATCCCTGACGAAGCTGAAACAGAAAGCGGCCCGTCCGTGGATCTCACAATACCTGAACCAGAAGTTGTTATGGAAGCGCCCGTAATGAGCAGTGACATTGCCCTCACTGATTGGGATACATATTTGATCGTTCCAGGTGATTTTCTTATCAAGATTGCTAGCCAACAATACGGAAACTTTCGCAGATGGCGTGAGATTTACAACTGGAATAGAGAAGATATCGGTAACAACCCGAATCTTATCTACCCCTTTCACTATTTAACTTTGAAGCGGGAAAATAAAGTTGAAGAGTTCAAACCCGGTTTTTCCGAATACGAAGTGAGTTCAGGTGAAACACTGTGGGGCATTGCCGGTAAACTATACGGCGATCATGTGGCTTGGATTATCCTCTATCTGGACAATACCGACCGGCTGAACGGAAACAGCAATTTCCTCGACCCCGGAATGAAGCTACAAATCAGAGACAAAATCGATCCTAAGGCCTGAACAGAAGCAGACGATTTAATTGTTAGAAAGCCGCTGGTTCGTCAGTGGCTTTTTTGTTTAAGTCCATATTCAAGCAATGCTGTTTCCACAACTCATAAAAGCAAACCTCCAGACAAAATCTCTCGGCCGTGAGATTGAATACTACCAGCGGCTGGAATCAACCAATGTTGAAGCGTTTGAACTCATCGATGAGGGTGGGATAACGGATGGGACAATGGTTATCACAGATCATCAGTATAAGGGAAAAGGAAGACAGGGGCGGTCGTGGTTTGCTTCACCGGGAAAAGCGGTCACATTTTCTGTTATTCTCCGGTCGGAAATCTCAGTACAACAGAATGGATTTCTTTCCCTCGCTGCTGTCGTGGCTGCGGCAGAAGCGGTGGAAAAATTTGGGCTGACGCCTGCCCTGAAATGGCCCAACGATATTCTCATCTCGGGAAAAAAGTGCGGCGGTATTCTAGTGGAAACGAAAGTGCAAAAAGATTCCATAGAATATGCTGTAGTTGGCATGGGACTGAACGTCAATGAAAGTTTTATTGAACTTCCTGAAGAACTTCGCCAAACCGCCACAACCCTCTCCGCCGAAAAAGGGTCACCCCTTCAGCGGGAACTGGTAGTGGCGTGGATCCTGAACGCTCTTGAGAAGTGGATTGATGCGGTGAAAAGTGGAGAGAGCGATTCGCTCAGATCAGCTTGGCTGGAAAAGTGTGACCATATCAACAAGACCGTCGTATTCACCAAAAATGGTGTAAAAAAGAGGGGTACCTTTTCAGGAATTGACGACAACGGCGCCGCCTTGATCAAGACCTCTGATGGCAAAATCTCACTTACAGGCGAAGAAATTTCTCTCGAAATCTGATCTTAATCGAAGGCCGAATGACCGGTAATCTTCTCACCCAAGATGAGAGTGTGCATCTCGTGGGTCCCCTCATATGTATAGACGGTCTCCATGTTGGCCATGTGGCGGATGGGAGAGTAATCATCGATGATTCCGTTGGCGCCTAGAATCTCCCGGGAAGTCCGGGCAATATCTCTCGCCATGGCCACATTGGCCCGCTTCGCCATTGAAACCTGACTGAAATCCATAGTGCCCTCATCCTTCATGCGGCCGAGGCGGAGGACCAGCAGTTGCGCTTCTGTAATGTGGGTGAGCATCTCCACTAGTTTAGCCTGAGTCATCTGGTAGCCCGCAATAGGCTTAGAAAACTGTTTGCGTTGCAGGCTGTAATCAAGGGCTGTTTCATAACAGTCCACCGCTGCACCAATAACACCCCAGGTGATTCCGTAGCGGGCCTGTGTCAGACATGACAATGGTCCCTTCAACCCTTCTACATTCGGCAGGCGTGCTGAATCGGGAACACGAACATTCTCCAAGACAAGTTCCGAGGTAATGGAAGCCCTGAGGCTCAGCTTACCGTGCTGCTCCGGGGCTGAGAAACCTTCCATCCCCTTTTCTATAAGAAAGCCGCGAACAACGCCATCATCATCCTTTGCCCAAACCAAGGCCACATCGGCAATGGTACCGTTGGTAATCCACATTTTGGAACCGTTGATAACCCATTCATCACCGTCCCTGGAAGCACGGGTCATCATGCCGCCTGGATTGGAACCGAAGTTGGACTCCGTGAGGCCGAAACAGCCGATGGTATCACCGCTGCCCAGTTTTGGAAGCCAGTTGGATTTTTGTTCATCAGAACCATAGGCATGGATGGGATACATGACCAGGGCTCCCTGGACAGAGGCGAAAGAACGTAGGCCTGAGTCACCGCGCTCCAGCTCGTGCATAATAAGACCATAAGCGACACTGCTCACAGCGGCTCCTCCCGATTCTTCAGGCAGACTTGACCCGAGAAAACCGAGTTTCCCCAGTTTGGGAATCAGTTCCACAGGGAATGTTCCAGCATGGTAGTGTTCATTTACTACGGGCAAGAACTCATTTTTCACAAAGTCGTTAGCCGTCTTCTGAACGAGGAGCTCTTCTTCGCTGAGTTGACTGGAAATGTCGAAAAAGTCAGGACCGATATACTTCATGGATGATACCTTAGAACAAGAGTACAAGTTACAATTTTAATATGAATTGCTTGTATATACTGGTGTAACTTTTTTTAATAGATCTAAAGGAGTAATGACTTGAATAGTGAGCGGAGAGAAATGGTGGATGGTGCGGCGGCCATCGCCCGGGGAGCCCTAGATGTGGGTTGCAACTTTTTTGCTGGATACCCCATCACTCCCGCATCAGGAATTTTAACCCATATGCTACGGGAACTCCCCAAGATCGGCGGTACAGGCATCCAAGGGGAAGATGAAATTTCCTCCATTGGACATTGCATTGGTGCAGCCACCGCTGGAGCTACAGCTTTCACTGCTTCCAGCGGCCCGGGTCTCTCCCTCTATTCTGAAAATATTGGACTGGCCATCATGATGGAAGTGCCTCTAGTTATCACCATTTCCCAAAGACTGGGTCCTTCAACCGGCGCAGCCACAGCCGCGGCCCAGGGCGATATCCAGTTCATGCGCTGGTGCAATTCCGGAGGTTATCCGGTTATTGTCCTTTCGCCAACAAATATCCCCGAATCGTATCATTTAACCAAAAGAGCGTTCAAGCTTGCCAAGCGCTTTCGAAATCCCGTTTTTATCGCTACTGACAAGGAAACGGTTATGACCACTGAATCGGTGGCTGTCAGTGAAATGACCGAAACACCGGACTGGCCTGAAGTCCCCGATGAACCAGTGGGCGAATTGTTGGACCCTTATCAAGTGAACGGCAAGATCCATCATTATACCGGTTCCAGCCATACGGAAGAAGGACACATTACAAAAGATCCAAGTATTATCGCTGATCTGAATGAAAGACTAAGAGAAAAAATTGAAAGCCGAGTGGATGAGCTCTCTCTAGTGAAATCTGATTTAGATGATGGTGCAGATACGCTGATCTTGAGTTATGGCATTTCGGCCCGGTCTATGGAAGCAGCCGTGAATCAGCTACGTGCCAAAGGTGAAAAGGTTTCTGCTTTAACAGTTTATTCCCTCTGGCCCATTCCGGAAAAGAAAATTTTGGAATACCTGAAAGATATAAAGCGGATCATTATCCCTGAGATGAACCACGGCCAGTACCGGCACGAAATAGAACGACTGACCAATAGCACCATTGAATTGGTGGGTGTGAACCGGGTGGATACCTTCCTCATTACACCGGAAGAAATCGTGGAGGCTTATCATGGCTGAAATGGGCCTTGATACCTACATCGCCGAAGAAAATTTACCCTACGAATTCTGTCCTGGGTGCAGCCACGGAAAAGTGTTGGGCGCCGTAAGCGACAGCCTGAAACAGCAGGAACTGGATCCCACGGAAGTAGTGATTGTGACCGATATTGGATGTGTGGGACTTTCGGATAAATATTTTGTGACTCACGCTTTCCACGGACTCCACGGCCGGGCCATTACCTATGCCTCCGGGATCAAGATGCAGAATCCGGACTTGAAAGTGGTGGTGCTTATCGGAGATGGTGGCTGTGGCATCGGCG
The DNA here is from genome assembly GCA_012964825.1 of Candidatus Neomarinimicrobiota bacterium. Taxonomy (NCBI): domain Bacteria; kingdom Pseudomonadati; phylum Fidelibacterota; species Fidelibacterota bacterium. Next base: position 18,555 of record DTTI01000028.1, on the reverse strand, counting down.
GACACCATCTGCTCAATGCAGCCCGTTCAAATACGGATATAGCTGTCCTAGTATTCAATAATTTCAATTTCGGCATGACCGGTGGTCAGCATTCTGTCACAACGCCTCTGGACAGCATCACTCCCACCACCTCTTTGGGCAGCACCGAAGCCCCCATGGACATCGCTGGAACGGCCAAAGTCAACGGTGGAGGTTTTATTGCCCGCGCCACTGCCTTCGACAAAGATCTGCCTGAAATGATCGCCAAGGCCATGGATCACGACGGATTTTCACTCATTGATATCTGGGAACTTTGCACCGCCTATTACGTGGTGCGAAATGATTTTGGCCGCAAGGAAATGATGAGTTACATGGACAGCATGAATATGGAATCGGGCATTTTACAGGAAACAAACCGGCCTAGTTTCCAGACCAGCTATAAGGGCATTCAGGAACAGGCCGGACAACAGAAGCCCATGAGCGGGTTGATATTGGAAACCAAGTTTACATCCGACCTTGATAAACCGGTGCGTATTGTATTGGCCGGTGCCGCAGGACAGAAGGTCGTTTCCGCTGGTAACCTACTGGCTTCAGCGGCAACACTGTCGGGACTGTGGACAAGCCGCCGGGCCGATTTCCCCATCACCATCCAGACCGGGTTCTCCGTAGCGGAAATCATCATCAGTCCCGAACCGGTGCTTTATTCAGGTGTCATCAAACCTGACGTGGCAGCCCTTATTGCACCGGAAGGCAGGGATAAGATTGCGCGCCTCACCCAGGCTATGGATAAAACTGATACTATTTATTTTGCGGAAGGACTCGGCAATGTTAATTCAAAAGCCAAACTATTACCCCTGGCATTTCCGGAAAGTGCTCAAAAAGAAGTTCGCAAAAATATTTCTGCCCTCACGGCAGGTTACCTTACCCAACAATTGGGCTTATTTCCCTTCGAAGCCCTGCAAGAGGCGACCCAGCAAATCCAGAAACCAAAGATCGCCAAAATCAACTTGGGCGTGTTCGCACATTTTGAATCTTAATTATCAAGACGGCGAAAAATGACCATTTAATAATATCAGTAATGGTCGAACCACTTTTCATCCAGGGGAGGCCATTCATCATTTTCACCCTGATCGGCCCGGTCTTTCCAGTTTCGCTTTCCGCTCCAGCTGTCAATACCGATAACGTAGACCGAAGTCTGCTTCAGCTCATCATCAGTGATGGGCCTGTAATCTTTACCTGACTCCATTTCTCCAAAATACTTGTCCAAAAGTCCCTGAAGATATTCCCGTTTTTCACCAAAATCTTCAACCACGCGAATCTTTCCAAAAGTGACCACGCTCTCGTACTGCATACTTTTCTCCAGAGGTATGTTGGAAGGAAGTAGTCTGCCGGACCGAAACGCTTCGAAACAGGCTTCGGGATGCATTTCACTGTTTGTCCTAACCCGGCCCACTGCATTGGAATGAAAGTATATCTCATTCTTGTCACGATTGTACCAGAATGTCGACGGGTTTATGAAAGGTTGAGTGTCCCACCGGGTTGCAATATGACCGATCTGAACCTCATTAAGAAATTGGATAATCCAGTTGTCGTCCATGACATTCTTTGGCCGGCGCTGTTTGTTAATGGATGCTATGGATGGATCGTATTTGTTCAGTTTTTCTTTTTTCATGATTTAATCATTCTTTTTTTGTTGCTTTTTATAAAAGGCCGTGGTCGGCAAAGGAATAAATTCCATTCTCTGTGAACTCTGTGGTTATTTCTTAAGGTGCTTTAACTTTTGCTTGAATTCCCGCATTTCTCTGACATTTCCGGTCTCAATCTCACCGGAATCCCACTTCAGTTGAAAATCGAACTCGGTATCAGAACCATCCTGTTTTTTATAAAGGGAATAAAGTTCACCGTCTTTTCTCGGCTTGTTTTTATGAAGCGTTGACGTGATCTGGTAAGCAAGATCTTCTAACACATCATCAATAACGCGATCAGGCAGACGGCTCTCAAGAAGGCCCTGTTCTATCCGTGAAAAACGCATGCCATCCACAACGTAATCTTGGTAGGCCTCCCAGGCGAAGGGTGCTACCTGCTTTACAAAGGTCGCCATGGCATCTGAGTAAACCCGGATCTCATACTGTGCGTGGGGGTCAGAGCGGAGACCGATGAAATGGAGCAGATTGTGAAGGTCATTCTTCCAGTACCATTCTGTGTAGAGGTTCACCGGCAGGATGGCTCGGATCAGTTCCCTGGCTAGGCCCGCCTCGTTCAGCTCCTGGTACATTTCAAAACTGCGCTCGGAGATCTCCATAAAATACTTTATGACCTTATCAGTCAGTTTTTTGGGTACTTTCCCTGCCCTCCCCTGTTTGTTAAGGGCGCTTTGGAACTGGATATGCTCCGGATCGGGAGTATAGAACTCATCTCGGGCTTCAGAGTAGCGAAGGGAATATTCATTGATGTTGGCTGTCCGGTGACGTACCCACTGCCGCGCCACGAAGATGGGCATCTTGGCATGAAACTTGAACTCTACCATTTCGAAGGGTGTGGTGTGGCGGTGGCGCATAAGATAGCGGATGAGCCCCCGGTCCTGACTGACTTTGCTGGTTCCTTTTCCGTAACTCACCCGAGCCGCCTGTACAATGGCATCATCCCCGCCCATGGAATCCACCAGGCGGACAAAGCCTTTGTCAAGACAGAGGATCGTCCCTTTAGGAAGATTCGGTTTTTCAACCATAGGCTCTCTCCGAGTCCCCAGCGGTTAACAGGGCGAAGGTATTATCTACGGCCTTGGGGTAACCGGCTACCATTCCTGATGCAATAAGCGTATTCTTATTATTATAAGTCACCTCCGCACCATTGAGATCGATCATTTTACCACCCGCCTCATTAACGATACAGTGGCCGGCGCAAATATCCCATTCATTCTTGGGCCGAAGGGTCGCGAAAATATCAGCCTTTGCCGCGCCCGTTAGCCCGAGTTTATAAGCAACACTCCCGATACCTTTCAACTCTTTGAATTCATCTTTGTAGGGGAGCCAAAGGCCGTCCCGAGTCTCCGTCCTGCTGTTGAGGATCACCATTTGAGAAGGATCGGTTTCAGTAGAGCAGGAGACTCTTTCACCGTTCAGCTTTGCCCCTTCACCTTTTACCGCACTGAACAGTTCTTCTTTCACAGGATTATAGAGGATCCCCAAGACTGGCTCCTTGTTCTCTACCAGCGCTATACTGACGACCCACATGGGCACTTTTTCAATATACTCTTTGGTCCCGTCAAGTGGATCGACGATCCAGACCCGCTCTTTGGAAAGCCGATCAGGTGAATCTTTTGTCTCCTCCGAGAGCCATCCGTAGTGAGGAAACTCAGACGTCAGTGTTGATTTAAGATATTCATCTGACGCTCGATCCGCATCGGTGACAGGGTTCAACCCGGAATACATCAGGGATGCCCCCTTGTCGTCTATTTTATAATCGTTATCGTAATAATCGAGAAGTATTTTTCCCGATTCCAGTGCCGCGCTTCGGGCAACTTCAAGTTCATGTTTCATCACCCAAACTTAGAAAACAGGTCTATCAAAGGTGAGTCAATTCTGAGGCCAAAAAGGTATTGTAACTATATTCTTTTCGACAGGCCCTCTGCGGAACTCATCTCAACGGGACATCTCCAAGATCATGTTCCAATACTCTTCAGAAACGGGCATGACAGAAAGACGGCTGAACTTTACCAGGTGGAATTCATCAAAGCGACCGCCCTGTTTTACCTGAGCTAGTGTTACGGGATTCTCGAGCGCGTTGCCAGGCGTTATATCAAAGACCACCAGTTTTTCATCCCCCGCTTCAGGATCGGGATAAGGTCAGAGATCACATTTGCCACACCGGCAACACACCGTTGGTTCCCTGTGTGGTAGATAAATGCCTTGTCCCCTTTACTCACCTCCCGAATGAACTTCAGAGCCCAGTTATTGGTAACACCATCCCAGTAGGTTTTTCCATCTTTTTCCAGCTCCTGATAGCTGTAGTCGTGATCAGGTTCGCATTTCAGCAGCCAGTAGTTCATCGGTACTTCCTTTCGAATTAGCGCTCAGTTAAGATTACGGAAAAATACCTTGACTCGGGATGGGAAAAATACCATCCGCACACGGAGGCGGCAGGATACATGGCGCGAGTCTCTGTCAGTCTTATCCCCGCATTCTTTTCCGCATCAAGCAATTCCCATATCTTATCCTTCTCATCGTGAGCAGGACAGGCAGAATACCCAGGCGCCGGGCGAATCCCCCGGTATTTCTCATTCATCAATTCCTCGTTATCCAGTTCTTCATCCTTTGTGTACCCCCAGAACTCTTTTCGCACTCTCTCGTGCATCCGTTCAGCAAGTGCTTCCGCCAACCGATCAGCAAGAACCTTCACCATGATGGCGTTATAGTCATCATTTTCTAACTCAAACTTCTTAGCCGATTCCTCCACTCCGTGACCGGCCGTTACGGCAAAAAGACCCAGCCAGTCACCATTAGAGCAAATAAAGTCTGCCAGGCTGTAGTTCATTTCATTCGCTCCCTTATCCACAAGCTGACGCGGGAAGTGGAACTCGGTGCCATCAAGGGTAACGGTCTCGTTTTCTGCTCTAGCCGGGAAAAGCCCTATGACAGCCTTAGCACTAATGAGTTTTTCCGTTAAAATTCTGTTAAGGATGCCTTGACCATCCTCAAACAGCTTTTTCGCTTCTTCACCATATTTGGGACTCTCCAGAATAGCCGGGTACTTCCCTTTCAGCTCCCAAGCGTGGAAGAACGGGGACCAGTCAATATAATCCGCCAGTTCATCCAGTGGATAGTTCTCAAATACTTTGATCCCTTTGAGCTTGGGACTTGGGACTTGATAACTTTTCCAGTTGGCGGCAAACTTCCGCTTCCTAGCGTCCTGTAGTGACAGCTGCTTCACTTTTTTACCATCACCTCGCTGAACCCTTATACCTTCGTATTCCTGACGTCGCTCAGCAACAAAGGCATCCCGCTCGCTGTCGTTCATGAGCTTGCTCACCACCCCCACAGCCCGGGAGGCATCTATCACATGAACGGTGGGGCCGGAATAGTTCTCCTCAATCTTCACCGCCGTATGTGTCTTAGAAGTGGTAGCACCGCCGATGAGAAGCGGTACATCAAACTCCAGCCGTTCCATCTCTTTTGCCACATGGACCATCTCATCCAGGCTTGGGGTGATGAGCCCGGAAAGACCGATAATATGGGCACCTTCATCCCTAGCTGTACTCAGTATCTTATCAGAAGAGACCATAACACCCAGATCAAGGACATCATAGCCGTTACAGCCAAGAACTACGCCCACAATATTTTTCCCAATGTCATGCACATCCCCCTTCACAGTGGCCATCACGATCTTACCGTTGAATCTGTCCGTTAGTCCCAGTTCATCCTTTTCCTTTTCTATAAAAGGGATAAGATAGGCCACCGCCTTTTTCATTACCCGTGCCGACTTCACCACCTGCGGGAGAAACATCTTCCCTGAACCGAAAAGATCACCTACCACATTCATCCCGTCCATGAGAGGGATTTCGATCACTTCGATGGCGCGGTCAAACTTCTGCCGTGCTTCTTCCGTATCGTCTACCACATAATCCATGATCCCCTCTACAAGGGCGTGCCTCAACCGTTTTTCCACATCACCTTCCCGCCACGACAGATCCACTTCCCTCTTCTTTCCCTCACCCTTGAAAGATTCTGCCAGTTCTACAAGGCGATCTGTGGCGTCTTCCCGGCGGTTGAAGAGAACATCCTCAATGGCGTCCTTAATTGTTTTATCGATATCATCGTAGACAGCCAGCTGGCCGGCGTTAACAATACCCATATCCATTCCTGCCTGGATGGCGTGATAAAGAAAAACCGAATGCATGGCTTCCCTAACAGCATTGTTACCACGAAATGAGAAAGAAAGATTACTCACGCCGCCACTGATATGGATGCTCGGCAATTTTTCTTTTAGGTTCCGGGCGGCCTCAATGTAGGCAACGGCATATTCGTTGTGTTCCCGAATGCCTGTTGCTACAGCGAAAACATTGGGATCAAAGATGATGTCTTCCGGCGGGAAGCCTACTTGTTCCGTCAGAATGTGGTAGGCCCGGGTACAAATTTTTACCTTTCGCTCAGTGTTGTCAGCCTGACCCTCTTCGTCAAAAGCCATGACAACAACTGCGGCACCGTATTTCCGAATGAGGCGGGCCTGTTCCAAGAACGGTCCTTCTCCCTCTTTCAAAGATATGGAATTGACAACACCCTTTCCCTGCATATTTTTTAATCCCGTCTCGATAACAGTCCATTTTGAGGAATCCACCATGATAGGAACCTTCGAAATATCCGGCTCCGAGGCAATGAGGCGGAGGAATTTTTCCATGGCCGCTTCAGAGTCCAGAAGCCCTTCGTCCATATTCACATCAATGAGTTGGGCTCCCCCCTCTATCTGGTGCCGGGCCACTGAGAGTGCCTCTTCATAATTATCTTCCAAGATGAGGTGCTTGAACCGGGCAGAACCTGTCACGTTCGTACGCTCGCCCACGTTGACAAAATTGGCATCCGAACGAAGGGACACCGGCTCCAGGCCGCTAAGGCGGGTTACTGTTTCAACTTCCGGAATTTGTCTTGGGGGTATACCCTTCACAGCTTCAGCCAGAGCCGAAATATGTTCAGGCGTGGTGCCGCAGCAGCCGCCTATAATGTTCACCAGGCCGCTTTGGGCAAACTCACCGATGACTGCCGACATGGATTCCGGTGTTTCGTCATACTCCCCGAACTCGTTGGGCAGGCCGGCGTTGGGATAGACAGAGACCAAGGTGTTAGCTACCATGGAGAGAGCATCGAGGAAGGGCCGGATCTGTTCGGCGCCCAATGCGCAGTTGAGCCCTACACAAAATAGATCAACATGACGTATGGAGTGCCAAAACGCCTCCACTGTCTGTCCAGACAGCGTCCGGCCGCTGGCATCGGTGATGGTGCCAGAGACTATGATTGGGACTTCTTCTCCCCTCTCTTCAAGCAAACTTTGAACGGCAAACAGAGCTGCTTTACAGTTAAGTGTATCGAAGACAGTCTCCACAAGCAGAATGTCCGCACCACCGTCCAGCAGTCCTCTCGCCTGCTCGCTGTAGGCAACCACCAATTCATCAAATGAAACATTCCTGAAGCCCGGATCATTCACATCGGGAGAAAGGGATGCAGTTCTGTTCGTGGGACCCAGAGCTCCGCAGACAAACCTAGGGCTCTCGGTAAAACTGTCCGCCGCTTTTCGGGCAATCTTTGCTGATTCCAGGTTTATTTCATAAACCAGATCCTCGGTTGCGTAATCGGACTGACTGATAGCATTGGCGTTGAAGGTGTTGGTCTCAATAAGGTCGGCCCCGACCTCTAGGTAGGCGGTGTGTATAGCTTCCACTACATCAGGGCGCGTCAGACTCAACAGGTCGTTATTCCCCTTCAGGTCAGAGGGATGATCTTTGAATCGGTCACCACGGAAATCGGCCTCCTCCAGCTTATAGGCCTGGAGCATGGTCCCCATAGCTCCATCGATGAGAAGTATCCGTTCTTTCGTTATTTCCTGTAGCATCTTCATAACAAAAAAGCCCCAGTACTTTTAGGGGCTCTCGGCCTTTTTAGCACCATTCTTTAATGTCGCGGCAATAGGACGCAAATCACGACTGTGGAAGTTTACGCCTCTTCACAATCGAACGAAACAACTATAAAAAGTTCATAAAATACTTTGGATAGGCTCATTTTAGGCTTATTTTCGCAATCTGAGGGAGACTTAGGAAGGTCCCCGGCGATTTTTTGACATAAGTGTTTTCGATATTGCCATAAGGCGTCGATTTCCTGAAAAAAGAGTTCTTTTTTTCCTTCCCTTAACCCCTCCCTCAAGGTTCGTCGGTGCGGACAACAAAGAAAAGGTGACGTACAATGAGACAGCCGCTTGCGGATTCGGCACATGCATTCTCAGTACGTATTCAGTAAACGGCTGATTGGTACAGGCCGGGGCATACCCGGGTCCAGTCGGCATATAAGCATAAAGTGAGTACCTGATGCGAAAAGAAATATTTGTCAGTGAAACGGCAAGTGAAAGGCGTATTGCCGTCCAAGAGGACGGAAACTTGGTTGAATTCTACATTGAAAAGCCAGATGAAATGGGGATGGTCGGTAATATTTACAAAGGGAAGGTTGAAAATGTTCTTCCGGGAATGCAGGCTGCTTTTGTTGATATCGGATATGACATTAATGCATTTCTGCCCTTCTCAGAGATTAAAAACCCCGAATACCTCAAAGAGGCTTCCACATCTGAAGAAGAGGACGACAACAGTAATAGGAATGGCAAACAATCACCTCAAAAAGACATCGCAGTTGAGCTCCAGAAGGACCAAGTGATTCTTGTTCAAGTCATCAAGGAACCTTTTTCTGGCAAGGGACCTCGTGTCACCACAAATCTTGCTATCCCGGGACATCTTGTTGTCCTCGTTCCCAATGCCAGTTTCATCGGCATCTCGAAAAAGATATGGGATAAATACGAGAAAAGGCGGCTGAGAAAATTTATTGGTGAATTCTTGCCCGATGATGTCGGTATAATCGTGCGGACAGAAGCTGAAGGAAAGAGTGATACGGTTGTCAGGAAAGATTTTAACATCCTTCTCAAGCAATGGCGATCTTTGGCCAAGAAGGCTGACAGCTCGGAAGCTCCGGCCAATATTTATGAAGATATTGAAACAGTTTCAACAGTTATTCGGGACATACTTGGCGAGGATGTAAGCAAGTTCACACTAGACTCCAGAAAACTTCATCGTCAAACACACAATTATTTGCAGAACGTGGCACCAGATATGACCACACGGCTGGAATTGTACCGCGGCAAGACACCCATGTTCACGCATTTTAAGATTGATGATCAGGCGGCAAAGTCCATCAGAAGTCATGTTTGGCTGAAAAGTGGTGCCTACATCATTATCGAACACACCGAAGCAATGGTGGTCATCGATGTTAACAGTGGGCGGTTTGTCGGTAAAAGCAACCACGAGGTAAATTCTCTCAAGATCAATCTTGAGGCAGCCAAGGCAGTGGCCCAGCAGCTGAGACTCCGGGATATCGGTGGGCTCATCGTTATCGATTTCATTGATATGCAGGAATTAGCCAACAAGAAGAAGGTCTACAATGAGTTGAGGCGAGAATTGAGAAAAGATCGGGCAAAGATGGCGGTTTCCCCCATAACCGAGTTTGGCCTGCTTGAGATGACAAGACAACGCATACGCCTATCTCTAAGAGATTCACTCAGTGAAAACTGCCCCACCTGTAACGGAAGCGGTCGGGTTTTATCCAAGGATGCAGTCATCAGTGAGATTGACAGCTGGATTAGAAATTTCAAACAGAAGAGAAAAGACCTCCGCCTTACGCTCAAACTTCATCCCGCTATGGCGGAGTATCTAGAAGAGTCGAAAAAAAATGTCATGCGCAAATTCATGTGGAAGAATTTTGTTTATATCAATGTGGATACAGATGAGACACTAGGCCCCAGTGAATTCCGCTTCTTCTCAAGAAAAAATGGGGCAGAGTTGAAACTGGAAGAATAGCTTGACACATCTGGAAAGAGGGAGATAACTTTCTTAGCTAGGAAATTTGACTGGAAGCAATGTATGTGATCGTAGATATATCAGGTAAACAGTTCCGGGCTGAAGAAGGCCAGGAATTAAAGGTGCCGCATCAGAAAGAAAAGCCCGGTAAAAAAGTCTTTTTTGAACGTGTATTACTGGTTGATAATGGCAAGGGCGTAGCGGTGGGACAACCCATCGTTACCGGCTCCAAGGTAGAAGCGACTATTCTGGAGCACGGTCGGGGTAAAAAGGTACCTGTATTCAAGAAAAAACGCCGGAAGGGATACAAAGTCAAGAATACGCACCGGCAGGAATTCACACTCATACGGGTAGATAATATCAAAACAAACTCTTCCAAGAAAAAAACAACTAAAAAGAAAGCCAAAAACGAGGCAAAAGGAGATTAGTTATGGCCCACAAGAAAGGGATGGGAAGTACCAAGAATGGCCGTGATAGTGCATCCAAAAGGCTTGGTGTAAAGGCTTCTGATGGACAGTTTGTGACAGCCGGTTCAATCATTGTCCGACAACGAGGCACCAAAATTCACCCTGGTGTCAATGTCGGTATCGGCGGCGATGACAGCCTGTTCGCAAAAGCTAATGGCACTGTCAAATTTGACCGAAAACGACACAACCGCAAGGTTGTAAGTGTCCTGAACTAAAACTCTTACCGACAGAACCAATGTCCAGAAAAAAGATTGCCCTCATAGGTGGTGGTCAGATTGGCGGCGTCCTAGCCTTGGCCTGCGCCCAGAAAGAGCTTGGCGATGTTGTAATCGTAGACATACCTGAAGTTGAAGGAATGGTAAAAGGTAAGGCACTGGACATCATGGAAGCACGCCCCCATGACGGTTACGATTCCGATCTGTTCGGGACTAGTGATTTCAGCGGAATTGAAGGAGCTGATGTGGTTGCCATTACCGCCGGAGTGCCCCGGAAACCGGGCATGACCCGGGAAGATCTTTTGGAGACCAACCTCAATATTATTTCCAACGTAGCGGAAAATGTTAAGAAATATGCTTCTGACGCTTTTGTCATTGTTGTTTCCAACCCGCTGGACGCCATAGTTTACGCCTTTTACAAGGTGAGCGGTCTCCCAAAAAATCGCGTAGTAGGCATGGCTGGCGCTCTGGACAATGCCCGTTTCCGGACCTTTATCGCCATGGAGACGGGTCTTTCGGTTCAGGATGTTTCATGTATTGTTATGGGCGGTCACGGACCCACCATGGTTCCCATAACAAGGACTGCAACTGTGGGGGGCGTACCCCTGACCGACGTCCTTGCTCAAAAGGAGATCGATGCCATCGTAAAGCGGGTCCAGGAAGCAGGAACAGAACTGGTGAAACTCTACGGAAAAGGGAGTGCTTTCTTCAGCCCTGCTGCTGCCATCACAGAAATGATTGAAGCGTGCCTCAGAGATAAGAAACGGGTCATCCCTTCCACCGCTTACTGTGAAGGTGAATATGGGATCGACGGCTATTTTATCGGTGTACCGGCGGTTATAGGTGCTGGTGGTGTTGAAAAAATTCTGGAAGTGGATCTTACTGACCAAGAAAAAGAGTTGCTTCAAAGCACGCTTGAGAAGATAAAAGTCACCGTTTCCGAGACTGGACTTTAATCACCTCTCCTCTTTCCACTTTTCTCTCCTCAGCCTAACTTTTACAGACCCTCTGGGAATAAGATCATGTAATAATAAAATGGTCTCATTACATAGATATATTTTTGTATTAATGATTCCTTCGCTGTTAATCGCACAGGATCTCCAACAGCTGTCTTATAACAGGTATGAGGCAAAATCTAGTTACACATTTAAGGTTTCCTCAGGAGGTGAGTTGATTGTAAAGAATTTCCGCGGAGATATCACAGTCACAGGCAAATCCGACAATGCGGTGACAATCGTGAATGAAACAAACATTAAAGCGAATTCTGAAAAGCGCGCCCGAAACTTGTACCAGGAGGCCAAGGTAACTGTAAATCAGACAGAAGATGAAACAGGGAAAACAGTCATAATTGTAGAAGGGAAAACAGAGTGGCGGCGCCGGATTAATGACAACTTGGTCATTACTGTCCCACAGATTTTTTCCGTAGCTCTGGACTGCCGCGGCGGAAATATTGAACTTGCCTCACTCCAGGGCGAAATGGATATCTCAACTTCCGGCGGGGATATTAACCTAAGAGATCTAACGGGAAAAATGTCGGTAAATACTTTGGGTGGAGATATTGAAGGCCATAACCTCAGTGGGGGAATCTCCGCAAGGACTTCTGGTGGGAGCCTCCAATTCAGTGATTTGAAAGGTGAATTAAGTGCAACAACATCCGGGGGCGACATAGAGACGAAAAATATTCAGGGTAGTATCTCACTGGAGACTTCAGGCGGAGATATCGACCTTTATAATCTGGTAGGCAGGGATATCTACGCCCGAACCAGCGCAGGTAAGATTACAGCTCGTGAGCTCATCGCTGAAACAACCATTGACCTGCATACCAGCGGTGGTGACCTTGATCTTAAGGATATTACCGGTGATCTTGAAGCTTCCATCTCCGGCGGGAATATTAAGATTGTGGACGTGAGAGGAGAAACAAAGGTTTGGACATCGGGCGGTGAGATAAACGCTGAGGTGGTACACGGCGCCTTTCACGGGAGAACATCCGGCGGTGACATTTCACTGTCAAAAATCTGGGACAGGCAGTATGAAGACCACGAGATTGATGTGAAAACATCAGGTGGGGATATTGAAGTGACCTTGCCGGAAGATTTTCCTGCCAGCTTCCGACTTCGGATTCTTTACCCAGGTAGAAAACCTGGAGAAGTGATTCTTTCAGACTTTCCCATGGAAATTTCAGCTTCTCACGCTGTCACCCAGGGTGAAGAGAGCATCAACGGCGGAAAGTTCAACGTCCATGTTGAGACGTCCATGGGAACAATCAGAATCAGGCGGGAAGATTAGATGAGGAACACATTAACAACGGTTTTCTCTATAGTGGCAATGTTCCAATTGTCGACCGCTCAGGAAGTAGATACCACAGTGGCCATGGAATCCCTTGACCCACTTCAAGAGTTCGAGGAGACAGGGATCGAGATCAAGTTTTTCGGCGACTATTATGTAAGAGCAGGCCAGATATCGAAAGAAAATGTTCGTGTTTTAGGCGGTGATCTCTTCGTGGCTGGAACCGTGGACGGACAGATTATTGTGGTGGGTGGGGACGCCTGCCTTGAATCCACCGCCGTCGTCAATGGCCGGGTGGTGGCCATTGGGGGGTCAATTTTTAGGAAAGAAGGTTCCATCATAAACGGTGAGATTGTCCAAGCCAATATCCGAGAAGGAATTAATCTTTCCCGTAATGAGGGGCCCCAATCTAAGAAGAGATCGGATACCTTTGAATTTGATGATGATTCCCCCGACTATGAAGAAAAACATAAATTGCTTTCCATCCATCCGGATGTCAGTGGATTTATCTATAATAAAGATGAAGGGTTCGTCTGGACCCCTTTTGACTGGCGATTTGACCGAGATGGAACATCCTCATTCAAAATATATTTCAGTCTTGGTTACCGGTTTGGACAAAAACAGTGGGCAGGACGAACAACCATAGAAAAATCATTCGGTATCAACAATGGTCCCTCCCTGTTCTTTTCAGCTTTTCGTGAGAGCCGCACCGATGACGCCTTCAGATTACCAGTATCAGAAAACTCCCTTGCCGTTTTGTTTGCGAGACAGGATTTTTACGACAGGTGGAATGAAAAAGGGTATGAAGCAGGCGCTGCTTTCCACGTTGACAACCTTGAGAGTAAAGTCGCCTATCGATCAGTATATACCTCTTCTTTTAAACCTACTAATCGCCTTGCCCAATGGTTCCATGGAGAAAGAGAGTTCCGGTCGCCCCTTCAACTTCTGGGAGGAAACGTTTCCTCCGTAGCAGGCACAGTAAGCCTGGGTGCTGTTCACAAAAGTTTTCTCGCCACGGGCTTGAGCATCATTTTAGAGGGTGAGACAACTCTGGCTGCGGACAGCTTGGAGAAATTCGACAGACTTTCAGCCACAGCTTCTTTCAACTGGGAGCTGTCCCCTAATATTGTTTTCCACAGCCGGACCATGGTGGGGAATTCCAAGGGTGAACTGCCACAATTTAGGGCTTTTGGTGTGGGAGGACTGGGCTCGGTCAGCGCCCACCCATACAAAGTGCAGACCGGGAACAGAATGATGCAAATGAATACCGAACTGATACTCCTCCCTGATTTTATGAGCGGTGATCACTACTTTTCTCTCTTTTTCGATGCCGGTCATGCATGGGACAAGAGCGATTACTCATTTTCAGATTTCAGCTCGATCACGGACAGTGCAATTTCAGCTGTGGGCATTGGGATTGGCAATGAGGACCTGGACTGGCGTATAAATATTGCATGGGCTCTCGGTGGCAGGAATACCTGGGAAACCACTTTCCGCTTCAATCTAAATTTCTAGAATGATAAGGGGAATGCCTCTCTCAAAGGTTGATTCGTTTATGATGTAACTTTTAGCTAACGTGATCTTTCAAAAACTGTTCCAGTGCGCCGGGTTTAAACTCGCCAGTAACAAAACAGGCCTCTTTCAGACTTCCAGCAACTATCAAAATATGAAGCGGTACGCCCCACACTCGCCGATCATTCATTAATTTTCGGATACGGGTGTGTGCAATGTTGTCTCTCAGGGATTCATTTTTCTCATTTAACTCGCCAAGAACATAGGGTATGTGAATACCATGTTTCTGCATGAACCTATGCTCCCACACATCCGGATCTGAATATTCCGCCACAATGATCATATCAAAACCGCTGCTGTGCCATGCATTGTAAATGCTGTTCAGCACCGGTGTTTCATAATGGCAATTGGGGCACCATTCAGCCATGAATGAAATAAGTAACACCTTGGGGAAACCTTCTGTTTCATATTTCCCCAAAAGCAATTTCTGGCCACCCGAATGGGTTAGAACGGAAAAGTTCAGTTCTTGGGCCAGTGGGACATCTGAGAAGGACTCAATTTCGGAGTATTCGTGGGGATGGTGTTCCTTCAACGTGACTTATGATTACTGGTTCAACCGAGCCAGGAACTGATAAGGAAGAAAGTCGATACGACTCCTTTGTAGGAAATCATCATGGCTACGATGGAAACAAGGAAAACAAGAACAATCATCCTAAACAGGACATAACGTTTCTGCAATCTTTCCGTTGGGCTTCCATCATTTAGAGCTGTTTCCAATTTTCTCAGTACACCTCGGGAGGCATGATAGAGGCCTATGGCGATAAGAGCGATAGTTATTTTCCCATGCATAACGCCCACCTTCAGCCAAAACGTCCGATCGATAAGCATGAGTACGCCTACAAGCGGCAAAAAGAATGAAGCCACCATCTCAGTTTTATCGGACAAAGTACGCATTTGTATAATCATTGTTTTCTTTCCTTCAACTGTCGCTTTATGGAAGCCGCTTAGAAATATGAAATCTAGATAAAATGCCACACCGAGCCAAACCGATGCCAAAACAAAGTGTGTAATGAGATAGAGATTGTAGACTATTCCGCCTTCAGCCATGATATTATCCTTTCTGTTTCTTCCAGTGAATCAACCAACCAGGTGGGATTCGCTGCCTCGATGGCGGTCCGACTCTCCAACCGCCTGCAGACAATGAGAGAACGGACACCATTGGCCCGCGCCGCCGTTGCATCCTGGGCTGTATCTCCAACAAGAACCATTCTGTCATGAGTATAAGATTCTCCCAGTGCCTCCCACGCCGCCTCTTCGGCCATCCAGACCAAATCTTCCCTGCCTCGTGCATCGCTGCCGAACAGCCCAAACTCGAAAATGTCCCAAAGTTTGAAGCGTTTCAACTTGATCTCCGCCGCTTTACGGACATTGCCGGTAAGAAGTCCCACTTGCCACCCTTCATCTTTACACGCCTTAGAGAGTTTCACAGCATCGTCATACACATAAGCATCTTCATGATCGTCAAAAACTTCCTTCAAACGAGCGGGGTAATTGGAGAGTATTGTCTCTATTATGTCTGATAAGGAACCATCTGTATAGTCGAGCTGTTTCAGAGCTGTTTCCAAGATAATGGGGTCAGTATAACCGGCAACATCTTCCACCTTGAGCTTCGGGGATGAATTCGCCACCTCCTCCACCATGTTGTCCAAAAGTTTTCGCGCCACTGTTCCGGGATGGATGAGGGTACCATCGATGTCGAAAAGAATAAGCTGTTTGGTTCTGTTTTGCACAATTAGATCAATAATACATTCCGAATTTAAAAAAGAGTGCAGCGAGAAAGACTGTCACAAAAAGTTGCCCTGCCCACTTCACTGAGAGATGGAAAGCCCAAAGAAGTCGATCATGTGGGTGCCCCTTCTTCTGACCTATTTTCTTTACCCAACAATCTTAGCATTTCACTGCGAGCCAAGGACTGAAGTTCTTCAATGGTGTCATCCTTATAATCTTCGTATAAGATAAAATCACCAACATCAATAGTTATAATTCCCGGTCGGATGCGCCAGTCAGTTTTTCGTTTGATCTCGAACGCCCCTTTAAAAACGGCGAACAAAATATCGGCCCTTGCACCAAATGCCAGGTGAAACGGCCCTTTTTTAAAAGGTTTCAACTCTCCTGTTTCAGTACGCGTTCCTTCCGGTGCTATGAAAACGCAAATGCCTGATTCAAGCTTCTCCCGTGCCATTTCTACAGCTTCCATCGCTTCACTGATGTTCCTTCTCATTAAAGGGATGATGCCGTAACGTTTCAGCATAAGTCCCCAAAGTGGCAATTTGAACTGATAAGCAGCACCCAAGGCTGTTACCTGACGAAATGTGAGACACGCCATGAGAAACACATCAAATAGCGACTCATGATTGATGAGAAGAAGATATGCCTTTTCCCGTTTGAGTTTTTCCTTCCCCTCCAGCCGAACAATGACGCCAAAACTCAAGAGCATCAATCTCCCGTAAAAACGGATAGCCCAATGTACACGTTTAGGATGAAAAACAAAGATCAGTGGTGTCAGCGTAAGAACAGTAAAAACAAATGTGAAAAAACCTATGGGATAAAAAATGAAAGAAAAAATTGAGTGGCGGAAATCGAAGGGTGAAGTGGTTTCCCCAGATGTCTCTTGACCATGAACCTCAGTCGTCCTGAGTATCTTACCGGCGGTAATGGCAAAAAAGACCAAAACAGCAGCAACAAGCCAAATCCACCAACTCATAGTGATGACCCTGCAAATTTATCTAATTTTCTTGCAAGTCGGATCAGATGATATTGCAGATCACTCATGATTTGTCCATGATTGAGATTCAAGTATATGGAACAATTTGTGATTTGCACCAGGAAAAGCAAATTGAGACCGCTCCTCTGGCTGGATCCAACGATGAGTATCGAGGGCATCGTTGGCTTTCAGAGACCTGGATAGTTTACAGTGATAAAGGTGCAACGTGATAGAGAAGTGCGTGTATGCGTGATCAACAGCACCTACTTTTTTGCCTGGCTCAACGCTTAATCCTGTTTCCTCTCGTATCTCCCGGACGAGGGTATTGTCCAACGCCTCACCGTTTTCTACTTTACCTCCGGGAAACTCCCACAGACCACCCAAAAGTCCTGCATCTGGTCTCTTTTGAATGAGAAACTTGCCATCATTCCAGATGATTCCGGCCACGATTGTTTTGTGTGGCCGTTCTTTCTTTTTAGGAATATTGGGATACACAACAGGATTCCCTTCTGCTTTTGCCTTACAGAAATATTCTACAGGACATTCAAAGCAGTGGGGCTCATTCCGTCGGCAAATCTGACTTCCCAATTCCATCATGGCTTCATTAAAATCACCGGGGCGGTCCTGATTAAGCCATTTATCCAGTTTTCCTTCAAAGAGAGCTGTCCCTTTTTCGACTATATCACTAAATGCGAGTAGACGAGCCATGACGCGCTTCACATTTCCGTCAATGACAAAGTAAGGTTGATTAAATGCGATAGATAACACAGCGGCAGCAGTGTAACCCCCCACCCCAGGGAGGCTGAGAAATGTCTCCCATTCACCTGGTACTTTTCCACCGTGCCCGGCAGTAACAATCTTACATGCCTTGTGGAAATTTCGGCAACGTGAATAGTAACCGAGACCTTCCCAGAACTTGAGGAGTTCATCCTGAGTGGCCAATGCCACAGACTCGACGGAAGGGAAACGTTCCACCCACTTTCTGTAATAAGGTATCACTGTATCAACCTGTGTCTGCTGCAACATCACTTCTGAGAGCCAGATTTTGTAAGGGTCCTCCTCTCCCCGCCACGGCAAATCCCTCTGGGCCTTGTCATACCACTGTAGAAGGAGCGATGAAAAACGACTGTGCATCCTTGTATTCTGCAAATTATAGATCAGCTCGTTCGTAAAAGTTCTTTTGAAAGACTCCACAATAGCAATTCCAGAGATTCCTTCACCGGTTCCCGCTTCTCAGGTGGCAGGTCCTCAAGGATTCGACTGCCAAGATCTTCAATACGCTCCTCAAACCGGGACATGACAGCCTGGCCTTGTTCCGACAGGAAGACATTAACAAGCCGCCTGTCATTCTCACCTCTTTTCCGAAATGCCAAATTGTGTTTTTCTAGATTTTCCATCAGTCGTGTCAAGGTGCTGTTGTCTATGCCTAGTTTCCTGGCGAGGCTACTCATATGTATACCATCATCAGGAACGGATGAAAGAATGAAACATTGTGCCAAAGTTTCCCCCTGTCCGCAAACATTGCGGCGGTGAAGAGCATTCAGAGAGAGGGCAAGTTCATTCAGCAGTTCACCGAAATCCATGGTTGTAAGTTACAATTAACTCTCTGTTAGCGAAACAATCATCACAAACTCACAAAAGGGTTCTGAGTGCCCTTGTGTGTTCCGGACCTGAGCCGCAACAGGAACCGACAATTCTCGCCCCTGCTGAAATCGCTTCTCTCATGGCTTC
>DTTI01000027.1 GCA_012964825.1 Candidatus Neomarinimicrobiota bacterium | reverse complement strand
TCATGATCGTGGTGGGTATCGTGTTCATGTTCCACTCAAAAAACTCCTTAAAGACTATTTTTGTTTAACCTTGCCATTCTGATTTCCCACTGGCCGGGTTCGGTCCAGGCAAAGACCAGTTCATTTTTGTAATTAACCATTTGAGGATAGCCGCTTCCCCTGGCCGCATTAATATTACTCACAACCAAGGGCGAGTCAACCTCACCCTTGAGAGACACTTTTCGCAATTTCAATTCAGCTGAATCCCCGGCTACTTCTATCCAACTGACAATGACAGAGGAATGATCCACCCATTCTAAATCAACACGGCCCAACGGGATACCACCATCTATTCTAACTGGTTCCGAGAAACTTGCTCCGACATCCTTCGAAAAAGCAACTTTCACTTGTGCATCACCTTTTGGTGCCGTATACCAGGCAATGGCCAATCGATCTCCGCTCACTGCAAGAGCCGGACCGTTAACAGGGCAACCGGGGATCATCCATCCATCCTCATGAACGGTCGACGGTTTTGACCAAACACCTC
This sequence comes from Candidatus Neomarinimicrobiota bacterium, assembly GCA_012964825.1. Lineage (NCBI taxonomy): Bacteria > Pseudomonadati > Fidelibacterota > Fidelibacterota bacterium. The sequence goes on along the minus strand of DTTI01000027.1, from coordinate 38,949 downwards.
CGCTATATCGAACTACCTGAATGTTTCGAATTTCTTCTTCTCCTCTATCACGATAGGCAATGATGTTCGATGCACCGATTGTAGCAGCAGCGGTGGGACAACATTCACAGACGCGGGCATCGAGTGAAAATTCCTGATCCAATCGGTTCTCTTGATCTAGATTTGTCGTAAATATCGACATGGCACCAGAGCCATGACCATCATCAGAAGAAATCATGTTTCGACCATCCAGCCAAGCTATTCCGAGACCTCCCGACTCGCGATGGAAAAACGAGACAAAACCATGCTCCGCAGCAACACCATCTCTATGCGGAATCATGGGTTCACTCCATGTTAAGCCTCGATCATAAGAGGTAGAAAGGTAAACATCATACTCGTAAGTCCCTCCCCCTCGCATGTAGAGCCAATGGGCAGCCAACCTATCACCATTAACTTGAAAAATAGAAGGGACGTCAGCCCAGTTGACGAAAAAGTCATCGCCCTTGTAAATGGTGTTTGGTTCACTCCACAAAGTTCCATCCCATTCGGCCATCTTCAGTTCATATCCACCTTGATCGTTGTAGGGAGTGAACCACGACATGATCATGGTCCCTTCCGAGGTCGTCGTGAGATTGGGAAAACGACTGCCTAAAGGTGCTGGGCTCTCCAAAGATCGGACCTCCATTGGCGGCGACTCGCACCCAGCAAAGATTAGCATTATCAACAATATATGAAGGATTGTTCGACTCACCGTTCCATTCTAATCATCTTTTGATTTATCTCATCCTCGTGTTCATGTTCATGCTCTTCCAACTCATCATCATCTATGCTTGGGAAAAGAGCGGAAACATCGAAGATTTTCCGGAGACTGATTGAAGCGATCCACACATTGGCCCTGCTGTCCACGGAAGCATCTTCTCCAACCATGTTGGCTTTGAAAACGACAGGCGCTTGAATAGAGAATGTAATCAGAGATTCATTCACATTCCAGACCAATCCGCCCCCTGCTTGGATGATAATAGCGCCGGAGTTGGGTGCCTCTTCTCCATTCCAATAATCTTTTGATCTGAATTGGCCAGCGGATAGGAAATAGGGCATACCGCCGAAAACACTCTTCCCTTGCCAATAAGCCATGCCAGCCATGGTCAGCTGGGTTCCCGGGAGATAACCATATTGGTTCTGGCCGAATGGGACCTCGAGACGAACGACTCCACCCACAACAAAGGGCGATTCCGTTCTCCGGAAAAATTGAACTTCATTCAAGCTTCTGTAGACCCCTTCACTCATATCAAAATGGGTATGTTCCTTCCCTTGTCTCCCAAGGAGAAAGGGGTTCCGCGAAAGTGTGTTATCTGAAGGTATGGAGAGACCGAAGCCCAGAAAGAAACGATCGCCGGGACCAAAGTCACTATTGCTTACCAAGTATCTCAACATCAATTTCGTATCGGCGATGCCGCCCCTATCCTCATTACGGTGATGGATATTGGGAACACTTGGGAAGTCCATCCTCCTGTTGCCGCCTATGAGGTTTATTTGGAGATTCCAATCATCGGTGATACCGAGATTCAAATTTAGTTCTCCGATACGAGAAATTAAGTTCCCTTGATGTTCACCGGTAGAGTCGAGAGCACCGTGCCACCAGTCGATTCTCTGATTCATCAGGTTGCCACCAACCAAAAGCATACCTCGACCCAGTCCGATTCCTGTATTGGCCGTCCCGACCGGGAGGCTAGGATTCGTTCAGAGCGGTCACTGGCCCCAGAGGGCCGATACAAAGAGCATTGTACTGATCCAAATAAAAATCCCTTTCACGCTTTCCTCCAGTTTTTAATCATATTTTTTTTCGGGCGCCTTTATCAGAAACATCCCGCATTCCGGGCATGAACCAGGATCGGTTTGGTATACGTCGGGATGCATAGGGCAGACGTAGCCTAAATCGGGTTTAAGCGGTGCCTTTACCTTGTCTGTCTGGATGCGCCATGCCACGGTCCCTGGCGGATTGGGATACCAGCCAGGATCATCGCCTTTCTTAAGCTGCTCTCGAACTTTCATCACTGTAAACATGCCCCCCATAGCAACGGTGCCAAACGGGCCCTGGCCGCTCATCGCGGGAAGTGTATTCGGCGGACCCGTCATTTGCATTTCGGCCATTTCATGCATCCCTCGCTCCCCCATGGCCATATAATTGGGGAGCTGTTCTCTGATTTTCTCTTCCACACCTCGCTGACTCACACCGAGAACATTGGGCAAATCGTGCCCCATAGCATTCATGGGATGGTGGCGTCGGTGGCAGTGGAGAGCCCAGTCGCCCGAATTGGCAACAAACTCAATATCCCTTGTCTGTCCCGGTGCCACAGTGACAGTGGTTTCTGGCCAACGGGCGGAGGGCGGCACATCACCGCCGTCTGTCGCCACCACATTGAAAGAGTGACCATGCAGGTGAATCGGATGAACTTCCTGCCCCACGTTTCCGAACCTGATCCTCACCCTTTCTCCGGTCTTCGCCACAAGAGGAGCTGTTCCTGGATACGCACGGCCATTGAAGGTAAAGATATTGAATTCGGTCATGACGTTCGGGTCGGGCGTGGAGGTGCCAGGATCGACAAACCATTCGTTGAGGAAAATGGCATAATCCCGGTCGATGGTGTAATCACGCTTCTTTGGATGAATGATGAAGAAGCCCATGGATCCCAGGCCGATCTGGGTCATCTCATCGCCGTGGGAATGGTACATTTGCGTGCCATGTTGTTTGAGAGTGAATTCGTACACAAATGTCTCTCCCGGCATGATGGGTTCTTGGGTTAATCCTTGCAACCCATCCATGCCGCTCGGCAGGATCACGCCATGCCAGTGGACAGCTGTCGGTTCCGGTAGGCGGTTGGTGACGTAGATGCGCACACGGTCTCCCTCCACTGCCTCAATGGTGGGGCCGGGTGTATGTCCATTGTAGCCCCACGCCTTAATCTTCATACCAGGGGCCATCTCCCATTCAATCTCCTCTACGGTCAAGCGGAACTCTTTGACGCCTTCTACAATCTTCCACTCGATGGTAGTCCCGTTGGGCGTCACCACGGGTGTATACGGCAACTCGCCAGCCCGGATACCCCCCAAGCTTACTGAAAGAAGCCCGAACACAATGGCTCCCGGCCCGCAAATGATTGATAAAATGGTACTCAGAGTATGCTTCATTTTCTCTTCTCCTTCAATGTTGAGTCGCATTATCCACGGGAAGCGCACCACCAACAGCCCTCTCTAATTCAGCGTACTTGATCCAATACTCCGCCAAAGTCTCGATATGCCGTTGCTGAGCAGAGATCTGATCCTTCTTCGCTTGTAGAAGATCGTACACTCCAATGAGCATAAAATTATAGTGCGCTTGTGCCGCCTCCAACACGCTTCGCTTCATGGGAAGAATGACCTGCCGGTAATACTCAGTACTTTCCCTTTCTGTTTGTAGTTGGCTGTGGGTGGTCAAGATCTCACGCTCAATGTCGCGAAAAATCGCTTCCACCTGATTCTCCGCCTGAACAATCTCGAATCTCAGTCTCGATGCATCCGCCTGACCACGGTCAAATAGCGGGAGCGCGATCCCGATCTCGGGCCCCGTCTTTCCCAGCTGATCGGACTCTTTTTCACGACCGATACCGGCCTCCACATCAATCACCGCATTGAATCTGGCGAGAGGGACCTCCGATTTCAGGACTTCCACTCTCTTCTCCGCCGCCGCCAGATCAAGTCGCAGGCCGTGCCCCAAGACGAGGAGTTCCTCAGCAGTCCATACGCGTGACGGAAGTCCGGGGAAATCTTTCTCCACAGTCCAATCTCTATCAATGTCGAAACTCAGTAACCTCCTCACTAGCTCCTTGCTGTGACGAACTTCCGCTTCGGCACGCATCAGTTCCAATATCGCATCGTGCAGAACGTCCTGATGGCGGGCGAGATCAAGGGCGTTAATGTTTCCCTCGCCGAATTGCCTCTTGCTGAGTTCCGCCTCAGCCTCAGCCGTCACAACCACCGATCGGTGCAACTCCAGAATCTGTTGATCCCGCTGGTACTCGAGGTAACTTTTCTTCACCACGGCAACAGCATCGAGAATCTCGTAAGCAATGTTGAGTCTTCTCTGATCTATCCGCCCCTTAGCCACACGTTTCTTGAGAGGCATCAAAAGCAGATCGACCAAATCCTGACTCACAGCGATGGCCGTCTTCTCTCCGGCATTGTCGGAAGTAACCAGGAACTCGCCACGTAGGATGGGATTATCCGGAAGCATAGCACCGACCGCCTCCGCCTTGGCGATGGAGAGCTCGGCGTAGAGTGCCAGGATAGAGGGATTGTTGGAGAGTGCAATCCCGACGGCTTCATCTAGCGTCACTAGGGTATCGGTCGTGACCTGAATAGCTTGGACCCGCGCTTCATCAACCGGGATTTTGAAGTCGTCTTTCAGTCTCTCTCTGATGGATGACTCTAATTCAGCGTCAGCGTATCCTCTGGGCAGGGTCACGCATCCTGCCAGAAACATGATACTGATCCAGAGGAATACAATTTTTCTCATTCTGCTATGTCGCATTATATATATGAAATGGACTTTCCATTTTTTTCCTGTTAAAAACTAAACAGGCCCCTCTTCCTTCGAAGACGGGGACACCGTTCCAACATCGCAAGCGGATTCCCCTGACCACGGTCAGGACTTCTTCCGCCGTGGGACAGCTAAATTAGAAGAGTACGGAAGAGATAATAAAGGGGGGTCGTTGCCGATTCTCGAAATTCACCGGGAAAATACTCGGCTCGGAGCAGAGGGGAAGTTTCTTCCGCCACATCGCATATGCCAATCCGTTCGAAGACTATCAACCGGGCGAGCCTCGTCTTGGGGGGTTTTGGTGTGAAAACCAAGAGGACCGGAGCTCGGTTGTCTTCACCATCCGTCATACCACATGCCTGGACTGGCACCTTCTTAGCACAGCACATTTCTGCCTTTTCACAGCAGACGTGATCACAACCATCGGTTGGGATGAACGGAATGGTAAGCCCCACGGCAAAGACCAACACTAAAAGAAATGAAAAAACTTGCCTCATTTCAAAAGAGAATTTACCCACCAATGTCCTACCGCATCAAGAAACTTCTGACGCCATCAGTACCATCGAGGATCCCAAAACGCACTCCAATGATCGAAAGGCTTCCACCCACTCATCCTCCGGTGAAAGGCGATAATAAATTGTTAGACCTTACTGCCACTTCTTAACCAGTCCAGTCTCACGAAGTCTTCTTAGCTGATGGGAGATGGCGTCTCAGAGGCTAACGAACAAGATTTCTCAAAGAAAGGAGATCAGGCGCTCTTCTCCCACATCCCCTCTCCGCCACCATCTTTCATGTTCTGATACCGGGCCGCCACAAATAGGTAGTCCGACAGGCGGTTCAGATATTGAATATGAAGCGGATTAATCTCTTCCTTGTGACTTAATTTCACAAGATCCCGTTCAGATCTGCGGCATACTACTCTAGCCTGATGTAGGTACGCCGTCCCTCTTGAGCCTCGTGGGATGACAAACTCTTTCAATGTTGGAAGAGAATCGTTAAGTAAATATATGGCTTTTTCCAAATCGTTGATATCATCTTGGGAAATCAAATTCAATTCCTCATCTACCACTGCCAATTCACCACCAATGTTGAACAATACATGCTGAATTTTCTTAAGCACCCTTGAGATTTCGTCTAGCAGTGATTCAGAAAGACAGACACCAATGGAGGCATTGATTTCATCCAATGCTCCAAAAGCTACTATGCGAGGAGAGTCCTTGGACAAGCGCTCTCCTTTAGCCAATCCAGTAGTACCGTCATCGCCAGTTCGTGTATAGACCTTTGTTATCCGCATGACAGGAAATTTAGGAAGGCTTTCTGACGATTACCTGTGGTAAAGGGTAAAAAGAATAGATGAGAGATTGATCACAAATCATTGCCAGTAATTGAAAATAAGTAACACCCTTAGAAAAAAAACGATCAAGAGAACACTGTTACTTGTCCACCAGATACGGCCCCAGATACTATACCTGAATCGTGCTCAACCATCATCACGGCATGATGCCCTCGTACCCGCTGTTAACCATGAGGTGAATCCAGATACTCGCGGCGTAACCAAGTGCAATGACCGGCGTCCACTTCAGGTGGCCGAAGAACGTGTACATTCCGCGCGCTTGACCCATGAGCGCCACGCCAGCAGCGGAGCCGATGGACAACATGCTGCCCCCAACGCCAGCCGTTAGGGTAACGAGCAGCCACTGCGACATGTCCATGGTCGGATTCATCTGAAGCACGGCGACCATGACCGGGATGTTGTCGATGATTGCTGAGAGTATGCCTACCAATGTGTTGGCAAAAGTTGGACCCAACTCGACGTACATATACGCCGACACAAGATCGAGATATCCGATAAAGCCGAGGCCCCCGACGCACATGATCACGCCAAAAAAGAATAACAACGTATCCCATTCAACACGGGCCACCTCCCGAAAACTGTCGAACGGCACAATGTCGCCGGACTCACCATAGTTAGGGTTATGATCTGGAGGAGGAACATGTGTTTGATTCAAGTAATGGCCGAATATTTTTAGGTATGCCAAGCCAGTCATCATGCCCAGGAACGGAGGCAAGTGAAGGAAATTATGGAATGAAACGGCAGTGGTGATGGTACACCCGAAAAGAAACATAATGCGTTTCGCTCCTCGTTTCATAATGACTTTTTCACCATCGATGGTCGGTTGTTCTCTCTTCACCGCTAAAGACATGATAGCTGCCGGAATGAAATAGTTCACCACCGATGGAATGAAAAGCGCGAAAAACGTCCAGAAATCAACTATGCCTTTTTGCCAGACCATTAGTGTAGTGATATCACCAAAAGGACTGAACGCACCCCCGGCATTCGCAGCCACCACGATGTTGACACAGGCAAGACTAATGAAGTGCTTGTTGTTTTGACCAACGGCGAGTACCACAGCACACATCACCAACGCGGTCGTCAGGTTGTCAATGATGGGCGAGAGGAAAAAGCTGATGATGCCAGTAATCCAGAATAGCTGTCGATAATTAAAACCGCGGAGTACGAGCCAGGAGCGAAGCGCATCAAATATGCCCCGTTCGTTCATCGAGTTGACGTAAGTCATAGCTGCCAAAAGGAATAAGAAAAGCTCACTAAATTCAACCAAGAAGTGTCTAACGGCTTCTTCGGCCCCGTGATCCATACCACCCATGTACTGATAAGCAATGAATGCCCAGATGATCCCCGCGCCAAAGATGACCGGTACGGATTTCCTTAAGTGAGTGAATTCTTCAGTGATCACAAACGAGTAGGACAGGACGAACACCACGATCGCGGTGATACCGACCCAATGAGCAGTTAAATCCATATATTCCTTCCTATCTTGGTACCATTTTCATGGGCGATGGAAAATAGTGTATTTATGTAAATGTTTTGCATTCTTGAAAAATTATTTTGAATTAAAGCCGAACTTGAAAGAACGGAAATTAATCGATATAAAAAACTGATCCAAATAATGATATTTATTTTTCATTAATTTTTTGTCACAGTTAATAATAGAATAAAACAAAGATGGGAAAAATTTTCAATAAAATATCAGGATGTAATATTTACAGCTTCGGCAGCGATTTCTAATAGGTAGCCAGGTATAATTCCCAAGACGACCATCATAGTTGCCATTAATCCGATAAGACCGATTGCTAACATACTAAAAGATGGAAGCAAAGCTCTCTCTTCCTCTTGCATATACATATTTATAACCAATCGGAGATAGTAATAGACGGAGATCAATGTATTTAGGACACCAACAACTACAAGCCAAATATATCCTTGTTCTACAGCAGCAGAAAAAAGACCGTATTTGGCAACAAACCCGGCTGTTGGTGGGAATCCAGCCAGGGATATCATAAAAATAGTCATAGCGGCAGAAAGCCCAGGTCTCTGTGCAGCCAACCCACGGTAATCCTTAAACTCTAATCCTCTCTCTTCGTTCTCTGCTGCTGAAACGATGGCGAAAGCACCCAGATTTATAACTGAGTATGTAACCAAGTAAAAGAGTAATGCGGATATGCTTGACTCATTTAGTACTAATATTCCCATTACCAAAAACCCAGCGTGAGAAATGCTGGAAAAAGCAAGCATTCGCTTCACATTGGATTGTACCAGTGCGGAAACATTCCCTACCGTCATAGTTAAAGCAGACAAAATCCAAAAAATGTCCCGCCATTGATAGTGGATTTCGACAAACGCATTATTAAACAAAATTAATAATGCCCCAAATCCAGCTGCCTTGGGTGCTGTACAGAGGAACGCTGTCACCGTGGTAGGTGCTCCCTCATATACATCCGGGGACCACATATGGAAAGGCACTAAAGCTACTTTGAAAGCAAAACCAGTAAGAAGCAATCCGATCCCCAGAGAAAGATAAACATTGGAAAGGATCGATCCGGATGCAACCGCAGACGCAATTTCGTTGTAGTTTGTCGTACCTGTGGCACCATAGATCATAGCCGCGCCAAATAGGAAAAAGCCGGTGGCAAATGCTCCCAGAAGCAGATACTTTATACCTGACTCATTGCTAAGAAGATTATTACGAAGGAATCCAACCAGGACGTAAAGTGAAAGAGAAAGAAGTTCCAGACCGAGAAATACAATCACCAAATCATTAGCCCGTGTCATCAACATCATTCCGATAACACAAAAAAGTATGAGAGCCGAATATTCCCCTCGAGACTCACTCCCTTTTTTCTCCAGATAGCCCTGTGATAAAATCAATGTACCAAGTCCGATTCCCAGATAAAGAAAATCAAAGAACATAGAGAACTTGTTGAGTTTCAACATCCCTCCAAAGAGTATTCCTTCCTCGAAACCTTGAGCCACAAATACTCCCGCCATCAACAGACCAACAGTCGCTGACAGCAAGTTGACTCCGGGACGGGAGAACCGCATCATTTCCAATGTTAGAATACAGAGTGCTGTTATGGTTAGAACAATCTCGGGTGCAATACCTGTGAAATCTGTTGATGTGAAGTACTGACTCAGGTCCATAAAATCACCTATAAAGCTCCGAAGAACAATCCAAAAAAAAGTATTTGAGATTATAAGAGCTTTTCAAACCCACCATAATAATTCCTTAACATATTCAGCAACTAAATTAATCGAATGATTAATATTGAAAGTTTCAAGAGGAACAACAGTATGTACCTGCTCAAGCAGATGTTCCACTGAAACATGCATATAACTCAAAAGGATGCCCGGTTGAACACCTATCAGAAATACAAGCACTACGAGGGGCACGAGGGTTGCTATTTCCCTCCAATCAAGGTCAAAAAGGTGGGACTGTGAGCTGGAGTTTATTTCATTAAGAGCAACCCGATAATACAACCATACCATATAGGTAACACCTAGTACGACTCCAAAGATGGAAAACGCAGCAATTATCATATTTGCCTTGAACGCCCCACTTATAATAAGGAACTCCCCCACAAATGCGTTCATGCCCGGCAGACCAATTGCGGCTAGTGTAAAAATCGTAAAAAACACTATATATATAGGAACCGTTTTCGAAAGCCCACCGTAATCCTCAATCATTCTTGTGTGGGTTCTCTCATAAATCATGCCAATGCAGAGAAAGAGAGCTCCTGTGATAACACCATGGTTTATCATTTGGAGTAGTCCACCCTCAACACCCGTCTGGTTAAGAGTGAAAAGGCCAAGCGTAACAAATCCCATATGGCTAACGCTTGAGTAAGCTATCAGTCTTTTCATATCCTTTTGCATCAACGTGACATAAGCTCCATAGATTATCGCAGTGACAGACAGAATAAGCAGTGGGATAAATAATACCTTTACTGCATGGGGAAACATGGGCAAAGAAAACCTTAAAAAACCGTACGCCCCCATTTTTAGCATAACACCCGCAAGTATCACGCTCCCGGCCGTGGGCGCTTCTGTATGGGCATCTGGTAGCCAGGTATGTATTGGAAACATGGGCATTTTAACTGCAAATGCTGCAAAAAAGGCTAGGAACAACCATAATTGAAGTCCTGTGGGGTAGATCACCTTGGAAAGTTCCAGCATATCAAAAGTCCTTCCACCCTCATAGTAGAGTACTATTATTCCGACCAACATGAAAACGCTGCCAGCCAGCATGAAAAGGACAAACTTTATTGCTGCATATACTCTTTTAGAGCCGCCCCACACTCCTATAAGAAAAAACATCGGTATGAGTGTGAGTTCCCAAAACAGGTAAAAAAGAAAAACATTAAGGGAAATAAAAATCCCAATCATTGCTGTTTCCATAATCAAGAGGGATATGAAAAACTCTTTTGTTTTTGTCTGTATTGCCTTCCAAGACACTGTGACACAGAGTATGCTAAGAATTGCTACAAGCATAATGAATAACACGCTGATACCATCAACACCCACCTTGTAGTGTATATTCCATGTAGGTATCCATGGATAGATTTCAGCAAACTGCATCTTATAGGTTTCTTTATCAAAATGCTTATAAATAGGCAGTGAAACAACAAATGTTGAAATTGTAGTAGCAAGAGCAAACCACTTAACAATCGCTTCTCTTCTAAGGAGAAGTATAACGAATGATCCCGCCAACGGCAGAAAGGTTGTAACCGTCAGTATGGGATAATCTAGAGTGTTAAGAATAATAGATTCCATCCCTCACCTTCTTACGGCATCACCATTACAAATATAATTACAGCTATAACTCCCGCGACGATAAGCATAGCATAGTGCTGAACCTGACCAGTTTGAGCATCTTGCATTTTCCTGCTCCATGCGAGGGCAAAATCCCCTATCGCGCTGAAAGATCCATCAATAACAACTGTATCAATTGTCTTAAAGAATTTCGCGACCCTCAGTATGGGCTTTTGAATAATAAACTCGTAAATCTCACCTATAAAATTGTACTCAATACTTGCCAACGGTTTATTTGTAAACCACATTAATGCTCTAGCACTCTTCCTTGGAAACCAGTCCGTATCCAGACTAATCGTATTTTCACACCAAAGCTTTTTAAGTAGCAGGAAGAAACCAAGCTGTGTAAATAGCAGTATCTGCAAAGTCTCCCAGGTATGATATGCGGTATAAGGTTCGAAATGAACAGGATAAGGAAGTAGAGCATAAAGGGGCTTGTAGAAGACTCCGAGCCCAATACAAAAAAGTGACCCAATTATCATTGCAAGCTCCATATTCCATGGCGGTTCCTTAGCTTTTATACCCTGGTCCTTGCCAAACCATATGAAATACGGCACCTTTAGACCTGTATGAAGAAACGTTCCCGCTGAAGCGAGCATTAGTGCCATAAATGCCCAAGTCAAATGCGCTTCACCGAAAGCGGCAACTGTAATGGATTTACTTACAAAACCGCTGAAAAGGGGAAATGCAGATATTGAAAGTCCTCCTATTATCGTATAGATCATAGTCCGCGGCATAGTTCTATAGAGACCTCCGAGTTCTGTCAATTTGGCTGTCCCTGTCATGTAGAGCACTGAACCTGTACCCATAAACAAAAGAGACTTGTAAAGGATATGACAGAAGGCATGTGCTACCACCCCATTTATAGCCATTTGAGTTCCCAAACCAACACCGGCTACCATATAACCCACCTGGCTAATAATGTGGTATGCCAGGAGCCTGCGGGCGTCATTCTCGAGTACTGCATAAACCACGCCGTAAATCGCCATAACAACACCCAGAATAATCAGAATCTCTGAGCCTGCACTGATTCGAATCAGTGCATAAACTGCGGTTTTAGTAGTGAAAGCGCTCATGAAAACTGCACCTGTCACGGTAGCCGCTGGATATGCGTCAGGAAGCCAAGCTCCAAACGGAGGAACAGCCGCATTAACAATAAGTCCTAATAGAATGAGAAATGAAGCCAGGCTCTGGAGATCTGCTGGCCACCAACCATGAAATGGCGAATACTGTACAGTCAAATCACCACTTAGAGAGTATTGAAGTATTATACCAGCAAACAATATCAAGCCACCAGCAACATGCCATAAAAGATATCTGAAACCAGTTTTGATGGAAGAGTTTGATTTCCTATACCATACTAGAAAAACCGATGAAAAAGCCATCATTTCCCAGAATAGGAACAAACTGAGGAAATCACCCGCAAGGATCACACCAAGTGAACCTCCAACATAGTAAAACGCAGCAAGCTGTTCACCGTCGTTCTTCACATGGATAGAATAGATTACCCCTATCACTCCCATGATAGTGAATATATAGGCGAAGACTTTGCTCAGCTTATCAACATTACAGAAAGTCAACTCCCAGCTTAGGAACTCATAAATACCGTAAGCACCATAAGGCATTTGCACAGTGGCAATAAAGGCTGAGATAGCAATCAACAGCATATAGCCTTGCCTTATTCTTCCTTTGAACAAGGGTATGAAAAGTCCTCCTAAAAGATAAAATGCTGATGGATGTACGAATTCCAAACTAAACATCACCCTCATCATAATAATTCTCATGCTGCATAAGCCCAAGACGACCTATCCATTTAGATACTACAATAATCAGCACGCATGCGATAAAGCCAAATAAAGACCAAAACCCGTGGATTTCGTCTCCAAAAAAATGCACTTCGTGGCGTGGAATAATAAAATCAACTATGATGAGTAAAATGAGCACACCATAAGCGATTCGTTTTACCTTTTTTGTTCGAAGTACCTCTACGATCTCTAACAATTTCATCAGATTACTATTTTAGCTATTCGCACTATAAAGTCAGGGTATAGGCCCAATACAACACTTACTATTGCAGTTAGACAGAGAGGAACCACCAGAAGCGGGTTTTCTTTTACTTCCTCGTGTTCGTGATTATGATTCACAGCTTCTGAATCTTCCATTTTAAAGAATGCTTTATACACAATCGGTGCAAAGTATGCAGCATTGAGAAACGAACTTGCCAGCAGCACAGTGAGAACCGCTAAACTGTGACTCTCCATAGCACCTATTACAAGATACCATTTGGTTACAAACCCAGATACAGGCGGAACCCCTATCATACTCAAAGTAGCAATGGTAAAGGCAGCCATAGTCCAGGGCATTCTTTTTCCTATCCCGTTTAACTGACTGACTTCAGTCTTATGTGATGAGACATATATTGAGCCAGCACAAAAAAAGAGAGTGATTTTTGAAAAGGCATGATTTGTGATATGTATTATTCCACCTATCATAGCGCTGGGTGTAAGCAGCGCCGCACCCAGAATAATATATGAAAGCTGGCTTATGGTTGAAAATGCAAGACGTGCCTTAAGGTTATCCCTGCTCAGGGCAAGAAGAGATGCGGTGATGATGGTAAATGAAGCAAATGTTATAACGAATACATCCACACCAATATCCATCATGAGATCAGCACCGAAAACAAAGAATATGACGCGGAGGACAGTAAAAACCCCCGTCTTGACCACAGCAACGGCATGAAGCAGTGCGCTGACCGGAGTGGGAGCCACCATGGCCGCTGGTAGCCAGCCATGAAAGGGCATAATTGCACACTTGGCAAAACCAAAAAGGAAAAGCACGAAAATCACATAAAGAAGTTCAGGATGGACTAATTGAATATCTGTTGGAAAGATTCCAGCTTTTGAAAACTCAAGTGTACCTGTAAGATTATAAGTAAGGATTATGGCCGCAACTAAAAAAGCCTTAGCAGCACCCAACAGATATATGGCATATTTCCTCGCTCCGCTTATTGCCTCGGCTGTGCCCTTGTGAGCAACAAGTGGGTAAGTAATAATAGTCAATCCTTCATAGAAGAGGAACATGGTAAACAGGTTTGCTGAAAATGCCACACCGATTGTAGAGGAAAGTGCTACTGCGAAACAGGCGAAATAACGTGTCTGAGAGCCCTCATTCGTAGATCGCATATAGCCGATAGAATAAATGGACGTGGCAATCCAGAGTAACGAGGCGCCCATTGCAAACAAAAGCCCAAAAGCATCAACCCTGAAACTAATTTCTATGCCGGGCAGGAGAGTGAACAGTGAATATGAAATTACCTTTTTATCGTAAACCACATCCGGAATCATGGAGAGTACAATAAACAGTTTTATTACTCCCGCGATTATAGACCAGAATTCTCTGATGTTCGGTTTTTTCCCCAAAAAAATGATGAACAATGCTCCTACAGCAGATACCAGGACCGCCATTAAAGGTTTTATGGATACAATCGTTTCCATCAGTATAGGTTAATTTTTCATCAAATTGATTTCATCAATATTCACCGTCTGGCGATTTCGGTAAAGAGCAATAATTATCGCCAAGCCAACCGCTACTTCGGCTGCGGCAAGGGTCATGACAAGAAAGACAAAGACCTGCCCATCCACACTGTTGTAATACCTTGAGAAACCTACTAGAGCCAAGTTGACAGCGTTGAGCATCAGCTCGATGGACATGAAGATCGTGATAACATTGCGGCGGAAAAGAACTCCTGCAACACCCGCTGAAAAAATCGCCAGGCTCAAGGCAATGACATGTTCCAGAGGTACAATCATTAAACCTTTCGCTTGGCCAGATACACTGTACCGATTAGAGCCACAAGCAGTAACAGTGATGCAATCTCGAAAGGTAGGAGGTATTTAGTGAAAAGCGCTTCTCCCAGCACCTTTACTCCACCAGCGACAAACGTCCCATGAGGTTGATGTAAGACACCTGAATCATTAAGAAAAATGAGCGAAACGCCAAGGAAGAATACAATGACCAGAAACAGCGACAGCCCTCGTTGTAAGTGCCTGAAATGTTCTTGAGCTTTCTCAACCCCGAGATTCAGGAGCATAATGACGAATAGGAAGAGAACCATAATAGCACCGGCGTAGATGAAGATTTCCAGTACAGCGAGGAAATAGGCCTCCAGGAGAAGATATATCAGTGCGAGAGAAAAAAAGCACACAACCAGCAAAATGGCACTGTAGACAGCATTTCTGCTGAGGACTACTGAGAAGGCTGTACCTACAGCAATGGCGGCGGCAAAATAAAACAAAAACGAAAGCATGTCTTCAGTCTAGGGTTAAAACTTGTCCGATGGCAGCGCCTCGGACTCTTGGCCCACAGTCCGGCGAGAATAATAGTTCTTATCCTTTGTCAACTCATAGACTCCTAACAGTCCTTCTTTGTCAATCAGGAGATCATCTCTCGTGTAATTGGAGAAGTCGTATATCTCTGTCAGCTCAATAGCTTCTTCCGGGCAGGCCATTTCGCAGAAACCACAGAAGATACACCGGAGCAGATCGATGTCAAACCTGACCGGATACCGTTCCTTCCCATCCTCCCAGGGAGAGGGACCGGGAACAATGTGGATACAGTCGGCTGGACAGGCGGCGGAGCACATTTCGCACGCAACGCACCGGATTCGTCCATCGGGATATTTGTTCAAACGATGGAGACCGCGATACCCATCTGGCGGCACATATTTTTCTTCGGGATACTGAATGGTGACCTTCTTCCTGAAAAAGTGCTTAAGTGTAACCATAAGGCCTTTTGCTAACGCGGGGAGGTAAAGTTTGTCCCAGAAAGTAGGTTCGTACGATTTAACAATAGTTGCCATTATCTCATCGAGGTAAGTGTAAGATATCCAGCTGTAACGAATATATTTATAAGTGCCAAAGGAAGCATGACCTTCCATCCCAGTTTCATCAGTTGATCATATCGGAATCGCGGAAAAGTCCATCTCACCCAAATGAAGAGAAATAGAAAAAAGGCTGTTTTCAAAACAAACGATAAAACAGACAGTATTGCTCCCAATACTCCTATAGAAGTTTCATTTAAGAGTGGCACGTCCCACCCACCAAAAAAGAGAGTGACCGTTAAGGCTGCCGCGGTGACCATATTGGCATATTCAGCCGTAAAAAACATAGCAAATTTCATACTGCTGTACTCAGTGTGATACCCGCCCACCAGTTCCTGCTCAGCTTCTGTAAGATCAAAAGGCAGCCGGTTCGTTTCCGCATAAACGGACACTAAGAAAATAAGGAAAGCCACAGGCTGCTTGAACACGTTCCACGATAAAAGGTATCCTTGCTGATCCTCAACAATGACACTCAGTTTCAGTGACCCTGCCAGAAGGATAATGCTCACTACTGAAAGTCCCATGGCCAATTCATAACTGATCAGCTGAGCCGAGGATCGGAGTCCTCCAATAAGAGAATATTTACTATTAGAAGCCCATCCAGCCAGAACGAGCCCATAAACACCAATGCTCGTGAGTGCAAGGATATAGAGAATCCCCACATTCAGATCAGCTACTTGGAGAGGAACCTCCCTTCCTAAGAGCGTAATCGTGGTACCGAAAGGAATGACAGCGAAGGTCATGAGTGCTGGAATGAGCAGCATTGCCGGAGCCAATAGGTAGATGGGCTTATTCACTCCTTCAGGTATTATGTCCTCTTTCATGAGAAATTTGATTCCGTCTGCGATGGGTTGAAGAAGCCCCTGTGGACCAACCCTATTCGGGCCCAGTCGGCCCTGCATGAAGGCTGAGACTCTCCTCTCGGCATAGACCATCATTAACACCGTTACCATCGTTCCTGTAAAAACGACTAAAACCTTCACGCAGATGATAAAAAGGCCAAGAAAGTCCATTATTTCTCAGCCTTTCCGTTGAGAGGTAAACCTTGGTCTCCCAACCGAAAAAAGGTGACTTCGGAATAAGCGGTGAACTCTTTTCCCATTTCAATCATTACTGAGCTTACATCGGAGAGTCCTTCGACTCCAGCATGCTTGGATTTAATCAACATGGGGATTTCCCAATCGGGGCGTGCTTCACCTTTCGGCGTAACTGATGGCCTCAACCACTGCACACGTCCCACATCATTGGTGATTGTTCCTTCCCGCTCAAACGGCGCCTGTCCCGGCAATACAATATCTGCACACTTTGCCATATCTGTCATGGCATAACTATGTACGACCACAAAATCGATCTTCCGGAGCAGCTCTTTCCATACTTCGTCCAGTTCTCTGTCGATACCATCGTCCAACAGATAAATAAAACGGATATCCCTCCCTTCGATGGCTGAGGTAAAGTCCTCCACAATCGAAGGACATACATCATTCATACCGCGTCGGTTAGGAGAGCGATCACCGCTAATACGAAAACCCGATGGATAAGTAATTTCCTCACTTGTTATCAATGGTAGAGTTCCGATCGTGCCATTCACCAAGCGGCCGAGCATAAAGTTTGCTTCATTGGTATGAAAAGGAGAAGCAACACCCGCAATTCGTTCACCGGCGCTAGCCAGTTCGTCCACCGTCTTGGCAATCGCCTCATCCCAACTGGTTTCAATGAAAATGCCATCAGACATTACCATTGGCGCAGTCACCCTTTCAATATCTTCAAATCGATGGAACCCATAACGGCCCTTATCACATATGAAGAATTCGTTAACATGGTGATTCTCACGTGGGGTGAGCCTGAGAATTTGGTCTTGTTGATGGAAGACGTCGACGTTGCAACCCACACTGCAGTCCTGACAGACAGACGGCTGCTTATGAAGATTCCAGATGCGGTTCTTATGGATATAGTCGGTACTCAGCAAAGCGCCAACGGGACAGATATCAGCCACATTGCCAGCCAATAGATTGTCCAAGGGCTTGTCATCCAGGATCGATATCTTGGAGTGGTATCCCCTCTGTTCAATGAACAACTCGCTGGTTCCGGAGATCTCCCGCGTGAAGCGGATACATCGACTGCAAAGAATACAACGGTTATGGTTGATAACAATTTGAGAACCGAGGTATTCATTGGGACGAACCCGCTTGTCTTCTTCAAATCGGCTGTGAGCATTACCATACTTGAAAGAGTAGTCTTGGAGATAGCACTCCCCGGCCTGATCGCAAACGGGGCAATCGAGCGGGTGGTTCAACAATAGAAATTCAAGCATATTCTTCTGTTCCTGTTGAACCAACTCATCCTTCGTGCTGACCACCATATCATACTTCCCGTCAATTTTCTTATCGGAGGGTACCTCACCAACAAGGGTGTTGCATGATACTTGAAGCTTTGGCATCCCCTCCACTTTGACAAGGCACATACGACAGCTCCCTACAATTTCAAGCGCCGGATGGTAACAGTAGTATGGGATTTCAATACCGTTCGCTAAAGCGGCCTGCAAGACAGTGGTGCCCTTTTCCACTGTGAATTCAACATCATCTAATTTTAGAATCGGCATCAGGCTACAGCCTCAAGTTGCGGTACACAGCTAAGGAACTCATCCTTAAACTTTTCCACGAAACTGCGGATGGGCCAGGCCACTGCCTCACCGAATGGACAGATGGTCTTTCCAAAACTACCTTGGGAGAAATCGATGAGACCGCCGATATTATCTGTGATTTCAAAGATCATGTCAATGTCTCTTTCCGTACCGCTCCCGTTGACCATCCGTGTCAGCATTTTCACCAACCAGGTTGTCCCTTCCCTGCAAGGCGTACACTGTCCACACGACTCATGTTCATAGAACCGAGCAATATTGAGGCATGCCTGGACCATATTCACCTTATCATCCATTACAATAATTCCGGCCGAGCCCAGCATGCTCTTAATATCTAAGAGCGAATCAAAATCCATATTGACTTTCATCGCTTCCTCACCAGTGAGGATTGCTGATGATGAACCACCGGGGAAGACGGCCTTGAGCTCATTCCCGTTCCTTATGCCTCCGGCGCGATCGTAGATCAAGTCCTTCAAGGGTACTCCCATAGGCTCCTCGAAAACGCCGGGTGAATTGACACAGCCTGAGACGCAATATAGTTTCGGCCCAGGACCTTGCTCATGCCCTATAGAACGGAACCATTCCGGCCCGCGATTAAAGATATGAGGTAGGTTAGCTAGCGTCTCCACATTATTCACCACTGTGGGACATTTCAGGTACCCCTCCACCGCTGGGAACGGTGGCTTAATTCGGGGCCAGCCCCGCTTACCTTCCAGCGATTCGATCAGCCCAGTCTCTTCACCACAGATGTAAGCACCGGCACCACGGTGAATCACCACATCCAAATCATAATCTGAGCCCAAGATTCCCTTGCCCAAGAGGTTGGCATCATAGGCCTCCGCCAATACCTCTTCCAGTAGTTTGGTCTCGCTGTAGAACTCACCGCGAATATAGATGAAGGCGAGATTGCAGCTGATGGCGTAGGAAGCAATGATCATCCCTTCCAGCATCTGGTGAGGTGTTTTGTTGATCAAAAGTCTATCCTTGAACGTCCCCGGTTCACTCTCGTCTGCATTGTTGATGAGATACGTCGGATTGCCGCTCTCTTTTGGAATAAACCCCCACTTTACGCCGGCTGGAAATCCAGCCCCCCCGCGGCCGCGCAAGTTGGATGCTTTCACAGTATCAATAACTTCATCGGGGCCCATGGAGATCACTTTTTCCAAAGCCTTGTATCCACCCACGTTCCTGTAGAAGGCAAGGGTGTGACAGCCCTCTGCATGAATATGCTGCGTCAAAACAGGCTCAAAAGAACTCATTCCAGAGACTCCAGCATTTCGTCAAATCCCTCCAAAGTCAAACCTTCATAATAGTCATGATTCACCTGCACAACAGGCGCAGTACCGCATGAACCAAGACACTCAACCTTCATCAGTGTAAAGCGGTCGTCATTCGTTGTTTCGCCTGGCTTGATCCCACATTTAGCTGTGACGTGATCCACTAGAGCGTCTGCTCCGTTCAGACTGCAGGAGAGCGTCTGGCAAACCTGAATAATGTGTCGGCCCAGCGGTTTGGTATAGAGCATGGTGTAGAAAGAGACACAATCCATAACCACGGCCGGATGGCAACTCGCGATTTCAGCGATGGTATCAATGACGGCCGATGAGATGTATCCCTCCTCCGACTGCGCAAGATGCAATAGCGGTAATAGAGCCGATTGCTTATCAGGATACTGGGAGAGGATGTTTTTCACCTTATCCGGATCCGCAAAAGTGAAAGGTTGTTTCGGTGCGCCATTCGTACTCATCGGTCTAACTCTCCGGCAATGATATTGAAGCTCCCAAGAATAGCTGGCACATCGGAGAGCATGTGCCCTACCACCAATTTGGAGAAGATGGAGTAGTTCATGAACGACGGCGGACGAGTCCGAACACGGTATGGCGTACGGGTGCCGTCACTGACGATATAAAAGCCCAGTTCACCATTGGGAGATTCGGTGGGAACATAGGCTTCTCCTATGGGGGGAGTCATTCCTCTGTTCGGCATGGTGACTTCAAAATGATAGATTAACCCCTCAATAGAATTATAAACCTCATCCTTGGGCGGCAGGCTGAAGCCGAGACCAGGATCGACATTCACTTCACCCGGTGGCATTTTTTCCAAGGCCTCACGGCAAATCTTGACACTCTGACGAATCTCTTCCATCCGTACCAGATACCGGTCGAAAACATCGCCATTCAAAGCGATGACCACATCAAAATCGAAATCCTCATAGGAGGAGTAGGGTTCTTTCTCTCGCAAATCCCATTCGATACCGGCCGCTCGCGCAAGGGGACCGGAGATTCCGTAAGAGTAGGCGTCATCCTTCGAAATGATACCGATTCCCTTGGTTCGGTCTAGCCAGATCTTATTCTTATTCAGGAGAGTTTCGATATCGTTAGTTACTTCATCAACCTCTTCAAGCACGCGCAAAACTGCTTTGTCGTACCCAGCCGGTATATCCCGCATGAGACCTCCGACCAAGGTGTAGCTGGTTGTAAGGCGCGTTCCAGTGGCTGCTTCAAACAGATCATAAATATCTTCCCTGACGCGAAAACCGTAGAGAAAGGCAGTCAATGCACCTAAGTCAACAGCCAGCATACCCACATTCAAAATATGATCAGCGATTCGACTCAATTCGCACATCAGGACGCGGATATACATCGTACGCTTTGAAACTTCCAGCCCAAACAGTTTTTCTGCCACTAGAGAAAAAGATACATTATTACAGAGTGGAGAAAGGTAATTCATCCGGTCCGTAATCGTGATATACTGGTTATAATCCAAATCCTCACCCAGCTTCTCGAAGCCGGAATGGAGATAACCTATTTCCGGGGTCGCTTTGGTAATCGTTTCTCCTTCAAGCTCCAGAATGATCCTGAGGGTTCCGTGAGTCGAAGGGTGATGGGGCCCAAAATTGAGAATCATCCGATCTGTTTCGGGAGGTTCAATCGTCACATGATTCATTTCGAGTCGTTTTCCTTTCTGATACCGCGAATAACCTGAGGAAAATCAATTCTCTCAGTCCGCCCCTTCCTGGGATAATCTTTTCGTAACGGGTGCCCATCATAGGTGTCTGGGTTCATGATCCGCGTGAGGTTTGGATGGTCTTCAAAGGAGATACCGAACAGATCATACACCTCCCTCTCCTGCCAATCGGCAGTTTTCCAGAGACTTTCGACGGATGGCAGGGTCGGATTCTTTTCTGTTACATACGCCTTTATGGTAATCCTCATAACAGACTTGTGTGAGAGCAGATGATAGACTACGGCGAAACGCTCGAAGCCGCCTAGAGTCAGATTGTCTACCGCTGTAAGATCGGCCAGAAAGTCAAACCCGTCATTCTTGAAGAGTTCGAGTATATCCAAGACACTTTCGCCCTTAATGTGAACAAACTGCTCACCGGCATATTCTGTTACACCCAGAACCGCTTTTGGGAAAGATTCCTTTATATCGGAAATTGTCTGTTCGAGCGGCATCTATTTGGAATCGGAGACCGCATAGTCGGAAAATTTTTCCTTCTCCACCAGTTCCTGGATTTTCAACAGACTTTCAACAACGCCTTCGGGGCGGGGGGGACAGCCCGGGACGTAGACATCAACAGGAATGAACTGATCGACTCCCTGGATGACGCTGTATGTGTCGAAAACACCTCCCGTTGATGCACAGGCTCCCATGGAGACCACCCACTTCGGTTCCGGCATTTGTTCGTAAATGCGGATGAGAACGGGCATCATCTTGATGGATATTCTTCCCGCAACGATGAGTAGATCTGACTGGCGCGGCGAAAATCGGATAGCTTCGGCACCGAAGCGGGATATGTCTGTGCGAGCGGCCAAGACAGCCATGAACTCGATGCCGCAACAGGCCGTACCGAAAGGCATGGGCCAGAGCGAGTTCTTTCTACCCCAGTTCACAGCACTCTCAATTGTTGTAGTCAATATATTTGATTTGATGTCGTCTTTAATCAAGGACATGACATTATTTTATCCTAATTAGTAATAGGTGGTGTATCGTTCACACTCAAATCCCTGATTCACACTATTCCCATTCTAGCGCACCGCTTCGCCAGACGTAGATAAAACCGAATGCAAGGATAGCAAGAAAAACAACCATTTCGAAAAAAATGAAGGGACCTGCTGAAAGAAAATCTTTGAACACCACCGCCCATGGATAGAGAAAAACAATTTCAATATCGAAGATGATGAACAAAAGCGCGATGAGGAAAAATCGGATGGAAAACCGAATCCTCGTTTCTCCGACCTGATCCACGCCCGATTCATATGGCATTAGTTTTACAGAATTCGGAACCCGTGGGCCCATCAGATGCGTCAAAATGAGACTTCCGAAAGCAAAGCCCGCTGCCACAATAAAGACAATCATTATTGGAAAATAATGCTCAATCATAATCAGAATCGAATTTACCAATCCCCTCTGAAATAACTGAGTAATCTCGGGTAGAATTAGTGTTTGATTAGAAGCCGGCTACGAAAAACTTCAGTGAGCTGTTCACCCAATCAGCAAGGAATGACCACCGAATTCCGAAAAAGATTGAAGGAATACCCATGGCCAAAACAATAGCCAATGACATTCCACCGGGAACATAAAGGTCCTTCACCCGCTCACCTTGAAAATACATCACCTTCACAATTCTCATATAATAGTACAGAGAAATAACACTATTCAGAACACCAATAATGGCGAGCCAGTAGAACTGAGAACCACCGTTAATCAGAGCAGCGAATAGATACATTTTTCCGATGAAACCGGCGGTAGGCGGAATCCCAGTGAGAGAAAACATGAAGACTGCCATGAAAAAACCGAGATAGGGCGACTTCCAGCCTATGCCGCTGTATTCTTCGATGGTCTCAGTTCCATATCTGTTGGAAACAACGATGGCCAAAAAGAACGCCCCCAACTGCATGAACAGATAAACAATAATGTAGAATATAATAGCGTAGACACCCTCTTGAGAAAGCACCGGTACACCCATGAGAATATAACCGGCGTGGGCAATGCTGGAATAAGCAAGAAGGCGCTTGACATTTTGCTGCTGGATAGCCACAAGATTACCCACAGTCATGGTTACCGCTGCCAGCACCATAAGAATATCCTGCCAAGGAACACCTTCCATGACTTGCCAGACAGGTGAGTTGAGGGGCTGGTCGGTGCCAAAAAGTGAATTGAGGAAACGGATCAGAAGTGCAAAACCCGCCGCTTTGGGTGCCACAGACAGATAAGCTGTTACGGGTGTCGGGGCCCCTTCGTACACATCAGGTGTCCAGAAATGGAATGGCACGATGGCCACTTTGTAGCCAAATCCCGCCATAATTAGAATCGTAGCTACTGTGAGGGTCAAATTTGATCCCGGGCCTAAGCTTGAAATTACTCCGCTGAGCTCGAACAATTTCGTCGTCCCGGTAAGCCCGTACAATAAACTAAGGCCGTAAAGCATCAACCCTGACGAAAATGCCCCATAAATGACATACTTCAACGCTGCTTCGTTTGACCGGACCTGCGCTCTCAGGTAACCGGCGAGGATAAATGAAACAATGGAAACCACCTCAATGGAGAGATAGACCATAATAAGGTCCACACTTGAAGCCATAAGTGACATCCCCAGCACCATGATCGCCATGAGAGTATAATATTCTCCCGTTCTCACACTTTTCAATTCGTCACTGTTCATGGACATGAGCACCACAATGAACGTGGCCAGGAGAAAAACAAACTTGAAAATCCTTGAAAACGGGTCAACCACAATTGTGTTGAGAAAGATGGCGGTGGTCTCTTCCGGTGGTGACAGCCACAACGTAAAAGAGGCCACAACTAGACCCGCGATAACCAGGTAGCCTACTTTATACGAATTTCTGTCTGAATAGACCAGATCTGCGATGAGGGCCACCACTACGGTGGCGGTCAGCACCAATTCAGGGAAAAAATAGGATATACTCTGAATATTTCCCATTGATCAGTCTACTGTCAGAAGCGGGCTCACCTGAACAAGTTCAATGATGTGTGCCATGGTAGTTTTCATGATATCAATCAGGGGTGAAGGATAGACTCCCAGCAAGATCACCAGCACCGCCAGCGGCACAAGGGTGAACAGTTCCCTCCCGCTGATCTCCGGAAGATCAACATATTTCTCATTCAGCTTGCCCAGAAAGATTCTCTGGTAAGACCAGAGGAAATATGCGGCATTCAGCAAAATCCCCAGGGTGGAGATCACGACAATAGTCCTGTAAACTGGAAAGGCGCCCAGGAAGACCATGGCCTCGCCGATGAACCCTGAGAGACCGGGCAGACCGAGGCCCGCAAACCAAGCCAGGGCAACAACACCTGCGTAAATGGGTGTTTTCGAAGCCAGACCACCGAAACCATCTATATTCCGGTGATGAGCACGATCGTAAATGACACCCACCAGAATAAATAGCATGGCAGTGATGGTACCATGATTAAACATTTGGAGTACAGCGCCGTTCATCCCTAGCTGGGCCGCTGCTGAATTGGATCCGTGTTGTGGTCCCGCCGCTACCACAGCAGCCATCCCCAGCATGACGTAACCCATATGATTGATGGATGAATAAGCCACCATCTTCTTCAGATCTGTTTGGGCCAAAGCACAAAGCGCACCCCAAATAATGTTAATGAGTGCCAGCACAGCAAGAGCTCCCGCGAACCAAACCGTCCCATCGGGAATCATGGGGTAATTGATCCGCAAAAGCCCATAAGTACCCATTTTCAATAGCACACCGGCTAGTATGACGGAGACGGCCGTCGGTGCCTCAACATGTGCCAATGGTAACCACGTGTGGAATGGAAAGATGGGAACTTTGATGGCAAAACCGATGAAGAGCAATATCCAGACAACTTTCATTCCACTAAAACCCCACCAGGAAAGTGAACCCAGTGCGGTGGGAGCGATAGCCATCAGTTCGAGCATGTTAAATGTTCTTCCGCAAGTGTAGTAGAGAGCCAGAATGGCTATCAGCATAAGAACAGAACCAAACAGCGTGTAAAGAAAAAATTTGATGGCGGCATATTCGCGCTGGGGACCTCCCCATATACCGATGAGGAAATACATGGGCAAGAGCATCACCTCCCAAAAGACATAGAAGAGAAAAAAGTCCAGGGAGACAAAAACACCTACCATACCCGCGTCCAGAAGAAGGAAAAGAGAAAAATAGCCTTTCAGCGCTTTATCAATATTCCAGCTTACAAATATGCAGAGGAATGAAAGCAAAGCCGTCAGGACCACCATAGGGAGACTAAGACCATCCACACCCAGCATATAAGTAATATTAAAAGACGGAATCCAAGCCGCTTTCTCCATAAACTGAAAACCCACAAAATCTTTATCAAAATTCATCCAGAGCACGACGGCAATAATGAGTTGAAGCCCGGTAAATGCGACCGCCACCCATTTGATAACATCTGCTTTGTCCCGGGGAAGAGCAACAATAACCATTGCACCTACCACTGGCACCCAGATCAACCAACTCAAAATATTGAAATCCATATGATTCAATTCCCTCTTTAACTAAATGGTTTGCCAGACATAAATCATGATGACTCCGGCCAGAACCCAAACAAGATAGTTCTGAACCTTTCCCGTCTGAACAAGGCGGAGTCCTGAACCAAAAAAGCTTATGCTCCGGCCTATACCATCCACAATCTTCTGATCAAGAATATCATAGTCCCAGCGAATGCCCACAATCCTGGAAAACCACACCGACACCTTGCCGAAACCGTTCACGATATATTTGTCATAAAGCTCCCAATCGACAAAGGCTATCATTCGGGCTAAGATAAGCGAAGGGTTGATGAGATAACGCTGATACGTTTCATCAACAAAGAATTTGTTAAAAGAAAGTTTGTACGGCAGGGCCAGCTTCACCGCCATATCATCGGCGGAGATTCGCTTTTGCAGATACATGAGCACCGCCAAGCCAATGCCGCTGAAGGCGATTAGAATTGACAAGAACATGGCCGGCATATGAGCATGATGCATCTCTCCCGCAATTTCGTTGGCCGGGGGGTTAAGGTGCCCCGGCACAACGGAGTCCTGTGCCTCGATAAGCACCGTGAACCAGCCGTGATCAGAAAACGGGTTGAAATACGGCAGAGTGAAGAATAGAAAAAATGACAGTGTGGCTAGGGTCACCAAAGGCGCCGTCATGGCCGATGGCGACTCGTGTATATTATCATACACTTCCCGCCGAACAGGTTCACCGTAAAAAGTCATGAAGACCAATCTGAACATATAGAAAGCCGTCAAAAAAGCAGCGCCAAATCCAAACAAAGCCAGCAAGAAATGCTCAGGATGATGCATGGTAAAAGACAGCGTGCCGGCAAGGATGGCATCCTTAGAGAGAAAACCTGATGTAAATGGAACACCTGCCAGCGCAACCGTGCAGATGAGCATGGTGAGATAAGTGGTTTTCATCTTACTCTTCATACCACCCATGTTTCGCATATCCTGCGGATCGGACTCATGATCATGGAGTTCATGGTAGGCGTGATGCATGGCGTGAATTACACTGCCGCTACAGAGAAAAAGCCCCGCTTTGAAGGCAGCATGAGTCACAAGATGAAAAAGTCCGTAGGTGTACGCCCCCACGCCCATAGCCAGAATCATATAGCCGAGCTGACTCACCGTTGAGTAGGCTAGCACCTTTTTAATATCATTCTGTGTTACGGCAATGATTGCTGCAAAAATAGCGGTGAACCCACCGATGTAAGCGATGACGGTGAGCGCTGCCGGCGTAAAAATGGGAAAAAGACGGAACGTTAGATAGACACCGGCTGCCACCATAGTAGCAGCATGTATGAGAGCACTGACGGGCGTGGGGCCTTCCATAGCGTCAGGCAACCAGACATGAAGCGGAAACTGAGCCGATTTTCCGATAGCACCGGCGAACAGACAGAGTCCGGCAATGGTGAGGGTTTCTGTAGACAGAAGGCCACTTTCCACCCCGGCGAAAACATCTCTGAATAGAAAGGAACCGGTGGCAGTGAAAAAGAGCATGATACCGATGAACATGCCAATATCACCCACCCTGTTAACAAGAAATGCTTTCTTGGCGGCATCAGATGCCGAATCTTTCTCAAACCAGTGTCCGATAAGGAGATAAGAACTGAGACCTACCAACTCCCAGAAAATATAGATTCCGAGAAGACTGTTAGCAAGAATGATACCGTTCATGGAGAAAGTGAAAAGTGAAAGGAAAGCGAAATAACGGGAGTACCGCAGATCGCCTTCCATGTAGGCTGTGGAGTAGACATGAACCAGTGTTGAAACGAGAGAGACCACAAGGAGCATCACAACAGTGACGTTATCTATAAGAATACCTATTTGAACTTTCAGCGAACCAAGATCGAACCAAGTCCAAGTCTGATCAACAGAAAATTCAGGATCATATTTCACCAACATAACGCCAAACATTGCCAGGGAGAGACAGAGCGTTAGAGCCACCGCCCCGACGGAAACCCAGTCGCCATTTCTCGGAAGGCGCTTCCCCACAAAAATCTGGGCCACAAAGGCCAGAAGGGGCAGGAGAAGAATTGCTATACCGTAGTTGACCACTACTGTTTCAGCTGATCGGCTTCATCAATGTTGATGGTTCCCATGTTGTTAAAAATATTCAAAATGATGGCCAGGGCCACCGCCGCTTCCGCCGCCGCCATAACGATGACAAACAGAGCAAAGACATGGCCGGAAAAATCCATACCGCCAAACCGGGCAAAGGCTATAAAATTGACATTGGCCGCGTTAAGGATCAATTCCACTCCCATAAGCACCGCCACACCATTCCGTCGTGTAATGACACCAAAAAGCCCCAGTGAGAAAAGCAGGGCGCCGATAACCAGATAACTGTTGAGATCCACCATCAGTCCACCTTCCTGGACAAAAGAGCAGCACCCATAAGTGCGGCAAGAAGTAAGACAGAGGCAACTTCAAACGGCAGCAGATAATCGATCATCAGTAACCGACCTATCTGGCGGACAGTTTCCTGAGGCTCAACAGCTGTGGCCCTGTACCACGGTGCCTTAAGAATCATGGATGTAAGCCCCAGAAAAATCACCAAAACGATGGCACCCCCAACACCCTGCTGGATAGAGGAATGGGACAGCCTGACGTTGGTGATCCTATGAGTGAGCATAATACCGAAAATGATGAGCACCAGTATCCCCCCCACGTAAATGAGAATCTGAGTCACAGCGATAAAGTCCGCCCATAGGAAGACGTAGAGCCCAGCAACACCCATAAGAGTAAACAGTAGGGCCATAGCTGAATAAATGAGGTTTTTTGAAAATACCACCATTGCGGCGGATGCAACTGTAACTAAAGCAACAATCCAAAAAATAAATGACGTACCAGTCACTTATCCGGCCTCTTCCACCTTATCATCTTTAGTTTCTGCGTACGTTTGGATAACATCCGTTGGAACTTTCGCAAAACGATAAATCATATCACCACGATCATATTCTGAAAATTCGTAATCGATCTCATGCTTGCTTGAGTTTGGCCCACCCACCATGAAAATACATTCCTCAGGACATGGGTATACGCAAAGGTTGCAATAACAACACTCAGTCATATCGATATCAAACCGTGTAACAAGAAGTCTTTTTTGGGTTCCATGTGAGGTAACACCGCGGTGATTAGCTTCTGGAATATCTGCACCCTTATCAACTTTTTCTGTTTCAATCTTGATACAGTCAACGGGACAAGCACGTTCACACTTCAAACAACCGATGCAGTCGTCCATGTCCACGGTGAGACGGGAACGAATCACATTGTAACTGTCTTCTCTGAAACCGATGTGACGATCAGGTTGGGGCCAGCGCTCTACGGGATATTGAAGAGTTACATTTCCGCGTCTGATCTTAAACATGTGCCCAATGGTCACCTTCATGCCTATAAACATTGATGAAATTGTTTCCCAGATATTAGATAGATAGTTCAAAATATTACCTCAATAATAGGTCCCAGAAACCAACACCAATGATGGTTACGAACGAAGCAGGTAGGAAAAACTTCCAACACAAACGCATGAGTTGATCTGTGCGCAACCGTGGAAACGTCCAACGAAACCACATCATGACAAAAATCAGAAAAGAAGCCTTTGACAGAAACCAGAAAATACCCCAGAGATTCCCTTGAAAGTAACCGGGGATGGGACTAAGCCAGCCACCGAGAAAAACAAGAGAGGCAACACCGGCCACAATAAACATATTGGCATATTCTGTCAGGAAGAAGAACGACCAGCGCATGCCTGAGTATTCGGTATGGAAACCGGCCACTAGTTCCGATTCAGCTTCAGGTAAATCAAAAGGCGTTCGGTTAACCTCAGCTAAACCAGCAATGAAAAAAAGCCAGAAAGCGACAAAAGTAAAAGGGTTATCAAAGATGAACCAATTCGGTAATACAGCAAGGGTAGTGCCTGTTTGTGCAGCAACAATATCTTTAAAAGCAAGGCTTCCTGAAAGCATTATCACAGTTAGCAGCGACAAACCTGCCGGAATCTCATAACCTACAATTTGCGCCGCGGAGCGCATTGCACCGTAGAGGGACCATTTATTGTTGGAACTGTAGCCTGCAAGGATGATACCAATGACACCCACCGACCCCATTGCAAGAATGTAGAATAGACCAATATTGAAGTCAGCTGCTACCACATGCTCATTAAAAGGAAGTGCCGCAAAAGCCAAAAAAGAACCGATAAAAAGAATGAAAGGAGCCATCACAAAAAGCTTTCTATCTGCTGTAGCCGGGATAATATCCTCTTTTGTCATAAGCTTTACAGCATCAGCCGCAGTCTGAAGAATTCCCCATTTTCCTGCATGAAGACCTACACCTTGGCCCATGGGTCCCAACCTATCCTGCATGAAGGCTGATACTTTCCGCTCTGCATAGACAGCAACCAGAGCATTTACCGCCATAAATAAAAATAAGGGAAGCCCTGCTAGGGTTGCAGCCAGAACGAATGAAAGATTAGGCGAAAATGCTAGAAATGGAATTCCAGAAAATATTTCGAGAAAATAATCAACCATCAGCGATCGATCTCTCCCAGTACAATATCTAATGAACCCAGAATAGCGATCACATCAGAGATCATCCATCCTCGGGCAATTTCGTCCAGGCAACTTAAGGCTGTAAAGGCCGGTGACCTCAGTTTAAGTCTGGAAGGTATATCACTTCCATCGCTGACAATGTAATAACCGAGGTCGCCGCGGGGAC
This sequence comes from Candidatus Neomarinimicrobiota bacterium, assembly GCA_012964825.1. Lineage (NCBI taxonomy): Bacteria > Pseudomonadati > Fidelibacterota > Fidelibacterota bacterium. The sequence continues at coordinate 8,485 of DTTI01000027.1, read as the reverse complement.
TCTCAGTCCTGCTGTAAACATGGCCCGATTTTGGTCTAATCTTTTTTGGTAAAGTGGCATGAACATCGCCATCACGAGGCATTCCATCCAGAGCCTGACGAATGATCTTTATACACTCTTCCAGCTCTCTGACGCGAACGTAATACCTATCCCAGCAATCACCCACGGAGCCCATTGCACCAGTACCTATAGGAATGTCAAAATCAAAACGGTCATAAATGCTGTAAGGATCATCTTTTCTCAAATCCCATCGTATCCCCGAGCCACGCAGATTGGGACCCGTTACACCGTAGCTCACGGCAATATCGGATGGAATTACGCCAATATCGGCTGAACGCTCAATGAAAATTTTATTGTAGGTGAGAAGTTCGTTATACTCGTTGATCTTGGGTTCAAAGTAATCAAGAAAATCATATGTCTTCTCCACCCACCCAACAGGGAAATCATGAGAAACACCACCCACCCAAATGTAGTTGTAAAGCAATCGGGCGCCACAAAGCATCTCAAATAGATCAAGGATTCTTTCACGATCACGAAAACAGTAAAGGAAGGGAGTAAACGCGCCCACATCAAGTCCAAAAGTGCCCAAGGCCAACAAATGACTGGAGATGCGGTTCATTTCAGCTACAATGACCCGCATGAACTCCACCTTTTCCGGGACTTTGATCTCCATTAACTGTTCCACAGCAACGGCATAACCAAAATTGTTGTTCATGGAGCCGATGTAATCACAACGGTCTGTAAAGGGAATCGCTTGCTCGTAGGTAAGGTTTTCACAATGCTTCTCAAAGCACCTGTGAAGATATCCTATGTAGGGTATGATCTTTGTTATGATTTCACCATCGGTGTGGACCTTGAGTCGAAGCACCCCGTGCGTGCTTGGATGCTGCGGCCCGATATTGAGGACCATCTCTTCGCCCCTGAAAGCACCCAGTTCCTTTTCGACAGCTATTCCCATCCCTCTTTCATCTTATTAACAACAATTCCGTGCCACGTTTCAGGAAATTCATAATCTTTGCGAAGCGGAAAACCCTCCCAGTCGCTGGGAAGCAAAATTCTGCGCAAGTCACGATGCCCATCAAATTCTATACCATACATATCGAAAACTTCCCTTTCGAACCAGTCGGCAATTCGCCAAATCTGCTCTACTGAAGGAACCTTTGGGTCGTTCTTTAACGTAGAAACATAGACCTCCAGTTTGTGATTGTGCTTCATGGAGTGGAGGTTATAAACGACAGCCAGATTTTCACTATCTTCCCCCTCATCAATGCCTGTGATACACATCATGGCATCAAAGAAAAGTTCCGGCTCTTCCCGAAGAAACGGGGCTAGTTGCCCCCACTGCTCTGGCGTTATTCTAACAGTTTCTTCTGAAACTTCTTCATCAATGGATGCAAAGTCCTTCCCGAACTTCGCATTGATACTTTCGACAATCCCCACAAAATCCATCAATTCAGAAGGTTTAACTAGGCCTCTGTCTCCTGAGGCGCGGGAGGGGGTGGTACAGGTGTTTCTTCTGTAATGGTAAGCTTTCGATAACGGCCACGGCCGTATGGAACAGAAACCTTAACCCACTCCAAATCACCTTTCCGCCAAACATATGCTAGACCCAGAGAAAGTATTCCCAGAAAAATCAACATCTCTACAAAAGCAAATAGGCCCAATTCCTTGTAGACAACGGCCCACGGAAAAAGGAAAACAATTTCCACATCAAAGATGATAAAAATGAGTGCTACCACATAAAAACGGATATTGAACTTGACCCAGGCAGGGCCCTCTACTGCTTCCCCGCACTCGTATGTTGACATCTTGTCAAAGGTTTTGTTTCTGGGTGCTAGAATCCTCTGAATAAAGAGGGGTGCAGCAACAAGAACGATGCCAATCAAGATAAAAATGAACGAGGTTCCAAAATCTCTATACATGTATGATGAGCTGTTTAAAACAGGCTGTGAATTTATTGTCACCCCTCTGGTCATGCAAAGCAATTTCCCTCAATAAAGAGTGGGCAATTGCTCATATAAATTCTAGTGATATTTTTGAAACAGTTTGCCCAAAACAGATTGACGAAGGAGGTCTCTTCAGCTAAATTCGCCCGCTTCTATGGGATTTCTGAACAGTTCACTTAACTTGTTGCTTCCCCTTCTTCCAAGAAATGTGCTCCGTCCTTTCGCCATGCGGTACGTTGCCGGCGATACCGAAGGGGACGCACTCGGTGTGGTTTATGAACTCAATCAGCTGGGATTCTCTGCGACCCTGGACATTCTGGGTGAACATTCAAAATCGGTGGAAGAAGCCAAGGTGATTACCGAAAGTTATATCCGTCTGTTCGAAGTGATTGCCGATTCGAGTCTCGATTGCAACATCTCCATCAAACTGACCCATCTCGGCCTCGGCTATGATGATAAACTTGCAGAAGACAATCTGTTCGCTCTGTTGGAGACGGCTAAAAGAATAGACAACTTCCTCCGCATCGACATGGAGAATTCGCCCTACACAGACATCACACTCTCCCTCTACGAAAAGTGCAAATCAAGATATGCCGGAGTTGGGCCAGTCCTTCAAGCATATCTTCATCGTAGTGAAACCGACCTCAAGCGATTGAACGGTGACAATTTCAATGTGCGAATCTGTAAGGGAATATACCGGGAGCCGGAAGAGTCGGCTTTTCACAACAGAGAAGAAATCAGGGAAAATTATATAAAGCTGGTTCAAGCCGGTCTTTTGGACGAAGCCTTTATCGGCATCGCCACTCACGATATCTATCTGATTGATACACTTGAGACATGGATCGAAAATCAAGCTATTTCCAAGGACAGCTACGAGTTCCAGGTACTCTACGGCGTCCCTATGGGAAACAGGCTTGAACAACTATTGGAGGATGGCCACAAGGTACGTTACTACATTCCCTTCGGGGATCAGTGGCACACTTATGCCATCAGACGATTCAAAGAAAATCCAAAGATTGCTTCATATATTGTCAGAAACTTTTTCAGGAAGTGATGAACGAACCAGAAACCATCGAGCAAATCTTTAATATGAAAACTGTTGCTGTGGTAGGGATGAGTCCCAAACCGGAACGGCCCAGCCATTACGTAGCTATGTACCTTAAAACAAATGGTTATAAGATTATACCTGTGAACCCAGGCCAAAATAATATTTCTGGAATGGTCTGCTATCCAGATCTTCAATCCATTCAAGAGCAAGTAGACGTTGTGGATGTGTTCCGTAGACCGGAACATACGGTTCCCATTTCCGAAGCGGCGGTTGAGATCGGTGCCAAGGCCCTTTGGCTTCAGGATGGAGTTATCAATCAAGAAGCCACAAAACTAGCTGAAGATGCCGGCCTTTTGGTGGTGGTGAATGACTGCATGTTGCGCCGGCACAGACAACTTTTCGGGAAATTATAAACCTTTGCCCAAGGGCACAGATATGACGCCGGAGGAGTTTCGAAAGGCGGGCCGAGAGGTCATCGACTGGATTGCCGACTATTATGAAAAGGTTGGCGAGTTTCCTGTTATGTCCCAAGCTGCCCCAGGCGAAGTTCGAAGCAAGCTTCCACCTCATCCTCCTGTTAAGGGAGAGTCCTTCAAAGATGTAATGAAGGATGTTGAGGACATCATACTCCCCGGCATCAGTCACTGGCAGTCCCCTAACTTTTATGCCTTTTTTCCTGCCAATGCTTCAGGTCCAGCCATTTTGGGCGATCTGCTGTCCTCGGGCTTCGGTGTCAACGGCATGCTGTGGGCCACCTCCCCTGCCTGCACTGAACTGGAAACACATATAATGGACTGGTTGGTGGAGATGCTGGATTTGCCGAAAAAATTTCTCTCTTCCTCAGATGGCGGCGGTGTGATACACGATACAGCCTCCAGTGCCACTCTTTGCGCCCTTTTGGCGGGTCGAGAGCGGGCAACGGATTATGGGAGTAATAAGTCCGGTGTAAAAAGTGAACTGACAGTTTACACTTCCAATCAGGCTCACTCATCCTTAGAGAAAGCTGTAAAAATTGCAGGCTTGGGAAAAGATAACCTGAGGCTTATAGAAGTAGATGAAACTTTCGCCATGAAGAGTGAGACATTGTCCGCGACAATAGAGGAAGACCTAAAGAACGGGAAAAAACCGGCCTTTGTTTGTGCTACTTCCGGAACCACTTCATCTACTGCCTTTGATCCGCTGCCTCAGATAGGGAGAATCTGTAAAGAAAAAAATATCTGGCTCCATGTGGATGCGGCTATGACAGGAACAGCGGCACTGTGCCCAGAGTTTCGCTGGGTTCATGAGGGGTTGGAAATGGCGGACAGTTACTGCTTTAATCCCCACAAATGGATGCTGACAAATTTTGATTGCGACGCTTTCTTTGTTTCCAATAGAAAAGCACTATTGACCACGCTTTCCATCCTACCTGAGTATCTGAAAAACAAACCAAGCAAATCCGATGCTGTCATCGATTATCGCGACTGGCAGATTCCGCTGGGTCGGCGGTTCCGGGCGTTAAAGCTTTGGTTTGTTATTAGACACTACGGCCTAAAAGGACTTAAAGCACATGTGCGAAAAGGTGTAGAACTTGGGCAACTCTTCAAATCTTTTGTTGAGAAAGATGATCGGTTTGAAATTATGGCTCCAGCACCCTTGAATCTGGTTTGTTTCCGGGCAAAAACCAGCGATGAGATCAATGAGGCGATTCTCTTTAAGCTGAACAGCAGTGGTAAAATGTATCTCACACACACCAAACTGAATAACAAGTACACACTAAGGCTTTGTGTGGGTTCTCCCCTTACAGAGCAAAGCAACATAGAATCCACTTGGCACCGAATAACGGAAACATATGAAAATGAAAAATAGAGGCACTAAATGAATATCGATTACAGAGGGAAAACAGTTCTTGTTACAGGCTCATCCAGCGGGATTGGGAGAGCCATCGCTCAGGCTTTCGCCGAGTCAAGCGCCACTGTTGCAGTGCATTATCACAGCAACGAGAATGGCGGAAGAGAAACTCTGGAAAGTCTAAATGGAAAAGATCATATGCTGGTCCAGGGTGATATTTCTTTACCTCACGAAGCAAGCCGAATCGTTGAAGAGGTCATTACCGGTATGGACCGTATGGATATCCTTGTGAACAATGCTGCTTTAATTGAACAGTTCAACTTTGACGATTTATCTTATGAGGAGTGGGTAGCCATTTGGGATCGCACGCTTGGTACAAATCTTGTGGGTCACACCAATGTTTCATTCTGTGCCATCCAACAAATGAAAAAACGTGGGGGTGGAAAAATTGTCAATATTTCTTCCCGAGGCGCTTTTAGAGGTGAACCCACTGCTCCTGCTTACGGCGCCAGCAAGGCAGGTATCAACTCTTTCGGCCAATCCATGGCCCAGGCACTTATCAAACACAACATTTTTATCTATACACTAGCGCCGGGGTATGTAGAAACTGAGCGGGTATCCCCAATCTTAGAAGGCCCAGAAGGAAATTCAATAAAGAATCAGAGTCCCTTTGGACGAGTGGCCAAGCCAGAAGAGGTGGCTCGGGCAGCGGTCCTACTAGCGTCTGAGGGAACTGATTTCATGACAGGGTGTATCGTTGATATAAACGGCGCTTCTTACTTGCGGACCTGAACTTTATACTAAGTATTTATCTTCGGCAAAAGAGTAGAATTTGGTCAACCGATTTCCTATGATTGATGGCCGCTGTTGTTTTGACCCCATCCCATTTTCGTCCTTAGGGTCTGGTAATAGTCACTGTCTTCAAAGGTGATCATATTTACCTCATAGTCCGCCTTTCGGACCACCACTCGACCATTTGCTGGGATAGAATACTCCAACTGACCATCTACAGTGAGGCGGGCACCGGGTTCCTCTTCAAGGAAGGTTATAGTGAGATCATTTTTAGCAGGCAATACGATAGGACGGGATGAGAGTGTATGAGGACATATAGGTGTGACGGTGAAAAGGGATAGCCATGGCGCCACTATGGGACCACCCGCCGCCAGATTGTAAGCTGTAGAACCAGTAGGCGTGGCAATGATGAGCCCGTCGGCAGAATAAGATGTGATAAAATGCCCCTCCGAAAAAAGAGAGCATTTCATAAGTCGAAACCCCTCCCCGGCGTCTATGACAAGGTCATTCAATGCCGTGACAGTGGTGTTCGTATCTCCTTCGATGACTGCCTCAACAAGAATCCTAGGGAAAGTGGTGTAGTTCCCGGCGATGATTGATTCCAGACGTGTGTACATATTTTCAATTGTCCCTTCCGCCAGGAAACCGAGGCCGCCGAGATGGACACCAAAAATAGGGGTGCCACGATGTTCAACACCCCGGGCAGCCGACAGGATGGTTCCATCACCACCCATGGCTAAAACGAAATCCACATTCTTGAAATCGTCTGCTTCTTCTATGATGCTGTAATTGAATTTTGACTTGTCCTCAAGCCGTTTATGAATGTGGGTGGTGAAAAATACTTTCTGTCCCCTCTCTTGAAGCCAAGAGGTCAACTCTGGGAGAAGCTCCCAGAAAACTTCTTTTTGGGTATTCCCCCAGAATGCAACTTTCATTCAGTCTTCCTCACCAAGCAGATTCTTTATCTTTTCCTCTGCCTCTTCAAGCATTTTTCGACACTCTTCCGTCAGCTTCATCCCTTCTTCAAACAGTTTAAGACTTTTTTCCAGAGAGGCAGAGTCACCTTCCAACTGATCAACGATTTTTTCGAGACGTTTCATAGAATCTTCGAACTTGAGAGATTTCTTTTTAGTCATAACAAATTATCACTAATGATGAAGTTAAGGTCTCTTTATCAATTCTCACGTTTACTTCCTGTCTTTACTGATTTTCTTCACTTCACTTTCCAATTTTCCATCGGAAAGATGAAGAGAAAACCGATCTCCCTTTTTGACGCCTCTAACACTCTTTAGATTCCTTTTATCTGGAAGGGTATATGGAATCGCATAACCTCTTTCGAGAATGGCCGTTGGGTTTACAGCAGAAAGTCTTCCACTAACAGAACCGTGGTTAGCATTTTTCATAGCCAGGATCACCCGCACATTCCGGGCGAGACGCTCTGCCGTCTCATTCAAATACTCAGTTCCGCGCTCCAGTAGAACTCTCGGTTGCTGAAAACCGTAGCGAGAAACCTGTCCGTCAAGCTGCTGCCACGAGGATTGGACTCTATTTTTCAGACCTTCCCCCAGTCTCCAAGCAACTTCATCCAGGCCACTTCTAATATCACTTAAGGCTGGAGACACCAGTTCGGCAGCAGTTGAAGGCGTGGGCGCCCTGAGGTCAGCAGAAAAATCTGACAGCGTCAAATCAGTCTCGTGACCAATAGCGGAGATGATTGGGACAGTGGCGGCAGCAATACGCCTCACCACTTTCTCTTCATTGAAAGCCCATAGATCTTCCAACGATCCGCCTCCTCGACCCACAATTATACAATCAAGGTCACCTATCTTCTCTAATTCACCAATTGCTGAAATAATATCCTCGGCTGCAGCGTTACCCTGGACCAGTGTGGGGCGAAGGATCAGTTCTAAATGAGGTGCCCGTCTCGATAGAACATTCCTTATATCCTGAATTGTCGCACCTGAACCAGAGGTGACAATGCCGATCCGGAAAGGGTAAGGAGGTAACGATTGCTTACGACTTTCGTCAAAAAGGCCCTCACCTTCCAGCTTTTTTTTTAGTGCCTCGAAGGCAAGATAAAGCGTTCCCACTCCTGCTGGTTCCATGCGTCTAACCAGCAGCTGATACTGACCTCTTGCCTCATAAACAGAAATATCCCCATTGGCCAAAACCATCATTCCGTTTTCCACAGGGAACTTCAGATGTTCATTATATCCCCTGAACATGGCTGCTCTCAGCTCGGCTTTTTCGTCCTTCAGCGTGAAGTACATATGCCCTGAAGCAAAATGATGGGTAAAGTTTGAAATTTCCCCTTCAACCCAGACAGCCGGAAACGCCCCATCAAGCAACGCCTTAATCTCTGCTGTAATCTGGGAGACGGAAAATATATCAGACTGCCCGCCGTCAACAGTTTCAGCAGTCAATGAAAAATGTGAACCCATGAGATTTCTTTGTTAAGGGTTCAACGGGTCGGCGGTGACGGTTTCCCCGCCGCCACCCAGGCCGAATGCCAGTAAGATGCCACACGGAGGGAAGCCATTTCCATCCGAGAGACGGCCAGTACCCCGGTTTCATCGTAAAGAACCCTAATATACTCACTTCCAAACATGGACACTTTCCAATCTGAGATTGTAGACCTGGATTGGACAGGAATTGTTTCTCGAGCCTTGGTTTCGGCTGCAAGGATGGTACTAACATGGGGAAAAGATTCTTCAACAATTAGAAACGCCTGGGAAACAGGGTCATCAAAACCGATTAATCTGCCGGAGGTGTTCATTGCGTCCAGCAAAAACTCTTCTACCATATTTGCTTCCCATCTTTTGTGAACACCCTTATTTCCCGTGAGTTGTCCGTTATAGTTTTCACAGGT